>NZ_JAAHGB010000189.1:0-1118 GCF_010672695.1 Okeania sp. SIO1H4 | reverse complement strand
GGCGAAATCATAGCAATTGATGGAAAAACTCTCAGAGGTTCTTATGACAAAAAAAAATCTCAAAAACCTATTCACATGGTCAGTGCCTGGGCTACAGCAAATCGCCTAGTTTTAGGTCAAGTCAAAGTAGATAATAAATCGAATGAAATCACTGCAATTCCCCAACTTCTCAAAGTTTTATCCCTCTCTGGTTGTCTAGTTACTATTGATGCTATGGGATGGCAAAAAGAAATTGTTAAACAAATTACAGAACAACAAGCTGACTATGTAATTACTTTGAAAAAAAATCAAGGTTATTTTTATCAAAGGGTTGAAAAACTGCTGAATAAATTATCTAAAAATGAAGGAAAAGAAAGTACACAAAGTGATTATTGTAAACCAGAATTAGCTCATGGTCGTCAGGAATATCGATACTATTATATGGCGAGTAATATTGCCGAACAAGTAGATCCATTTGGAGAATGGAAAAATCTCAAATCAATTGGCTTTGTCGATTACTTTCGTTTTGAAAAAGATGGAAAAAGAACTTGTGAACGAAGATATTATATTAGTAGTTTATCCAATAATGCTGAACTATTAGCTGAAGCGATTCGTGGTCATTGGGGGATTGAAAATCAATTAAATTGGGTTCTGGATGTTCAATTTCAGGAAGATTGCTCTAGAATTAGAACAGATAATGCTCCAGAGAATTTGGCAGTAATTAGACAAATAGCTTTAAATTTATTAAATCAAGAAAAAACTGTAAAAACTGGAATAAAAAATCAACGAAAAAGAGCTGGATGGAACAACAATTACCTCCTCAAAGTTTTATTCAGCTCAGAATAAAATCTGAATGTAAATAAGTGAAAACATCTGGCAATGGAATTTTATCTTCCTATGCATTAGGAGAATAATTATTAATTTTAGTTTGATTATTTAAAAGTGATTGCAGACAGTAATATCGACAATAAAATTTAAATAATAATCTTATATGTCTCTCAATAAATTAAGTGATTGCAGTCTGCAATCTTGGTAAAAAAACAAAAATAAAAATCGAGTGAATTAGAGTGATTGCAGATAGTGATATCACCCATAAAGACTCCATTATCACTTCCATTTAAATTGAACAATAGATCAAG
>NZ_JAAHGB010000188.1:0-1123 GCF_010672695.1 Okeania sp. SIO1H4 | reverse complement strand
AAAAAAGTTGTAAAATAGCCTAGTCGAGTAGATGGAGGAAAATTTATAGTGTGCCAGCCCCTTTAAGAGTACATTTGAGTGAAGCTGAAGACAAAGAACTGCTGGAATTCCAGAAAATTGAGGGAATCCCCTCAAGAGTGAGAGAAACAGCGGAAATAGTTCGACTCAATCATCATGGATGGTCTGTAGCAGCGATCGCTGCTATATAAAAATAAGTCACCTCACACCGTGAGAAACAGTCTTCACCGTTGGTCAAGCCAAGGTTTTGAGGGACTGTGGGAAAAGATAGGTAGAGGAAGAAAAGCCAAGTGGGTTGAAGAAGATATAAAACATATAGAGATTTGTTTGGAAAAAGATGAACGAACCTATAATGCGGCTCAATTATCCCGAAAACTATCTCAAGAGCGAGGAGTGACTCTCAGTAGCGATCGCTACTGAAAAGTCCTCAAAAAAAGGGGTGGCGTTGGAAAAGGACAAGATATCAACAACCTTCCCCCCCCAGATGCTCAACAAAAACAAGCCAAAAAAGCTGACGCACGAATGGTTATTGTGGTCTCACAGTGCAGGAGAGATTTGCCTAAAATTCCGTAAAGGAATCCGGTTTTTGTATTTGGAGTCCCGTCAGTTACAGTTATGCTCGTTGTGGACAGCAAAAACTCCTCAAACAGACAAAAAAACGGGGGGAAAGGTTAAATATTCTAGGTCTTTATGCCATCGGAGTTAGTTTTGATGATGGACTAAAGTTAGGTTCTTTTAAAGGAGAATCTTACCTTAAGCTAATGGACTGGCAAGCTCAACAAGCCTCTCAAGGTTTTGAGCAGACGGGACAAATCACAGTAATCGTTCAAGATAACCATCCTATACACCTGAGCAAAAAAATCAGAGAACGTTGGAGTTATTGCCATGCCCCAAGGATTATTTTTCTTCCAACTGCCCAAATATTCCTCACAAATGAATCTGATTGAAGCACAGTGGCATCAACTTAAAACACATGAACTAGCTGGTCGGATTTTTGAAGATGAATATGATTTGGCGATGGCTGTTATAGAGGGTGTAGAAGCTCGCGCTCAACAAGACCAACATACCACAGAACGTTTTCTATTTAATTCTGCCTAGCTACTTA
>NZ_JAAHGB010000187.1:0-1136 GCF_010672695.1 Okeania sp. SIO1H4 | reverse complement strand
CGTCGTCTGGAACGATAGCCTAGCTTGCTGCCAACAAAAGTATAAATCAGAAGAAAAGAAGCCCACTAATGCTGAACTTCAAAAACAGTTGATCACATCTGCTAAAAAGACTGTAGACAGAGAATGGTTATCAGAGGTTTCTGCTATTCCATTACAGCAATCTTTAAATGATTTAAACCAAGCTTATCAAAACTTTTTTCAATCAACCAAAGGTAAGAGAAAAGGTAAACCTATAAAACCTCCACGATTCAAAAAAAGGAAATCAAGACAGACTGCTAAGTTTACAAAAGGAGGGTTTAAAATTGGTCAACATAAAGTTTATTTAGCCAAAATAGGAAAACTGAAAATTGTGTGGTCGAGAGAATTACCTGCTTCTCCATCATCAGTAACATTAATCAAAGATTCAGCTAATAGATATTTCTTAAGTTTTGTAGTAGAAATACAACCAGAAACTTTATCTGAAAATGAAAATTCAGTAGGTATAGATTTAGGTATTAAAACCTTTGCTACATTGAGTGACGGTACAAAGATTGATGCTCCTAAGGCACTCAAAAAACGAATCAAGAAATATCGAAAGTTAAGTAAGTTATTATCTAACAAAACCTTAGGGTCGAAACGATATGAAAAAGCTAGACTGAGAGTTGCTAAGTTCCATGCCAAATTAAAGGATACTAGGACAGATTTTTTGCATAAATTATCTACTGAAATAATTCGTGAAAACCAAACAATTGTTCTAGAAGACTTGTTTGCGAAGCATTCCGAAGGAAACGTTTCAGGTATGGTCAAAAACCGCAACCCACCCCCATCCCCTCCTGGGAGGGGAGCAAGAGGGGTGGGTTTCTGATTTAGGCTGGAGACAATTCCGGACTTTTTTAGAAGGGAAAGCAGAAAAATACGGTCGTGATTTTAGAGTAATCAGTCGTTGGGAACCAACATCCCAAATGTGCTCGTGTTGTGGTTTCAAAGGTGGTAAATTAGACTTATCAGTGCGAGAGTGGGAATGTCTCAACTGTGGTACAAAACACGACAGAGACGAGAATGCAGCAATAAATATATTAGTCGCGGGTGGGCAATCCGAGACAAAAAACGGGCATGGAGGCAAGTGTAACCCACCCCCATCCCCTCCCGGGAGGGGA
>NZ_JAAHGB010000186.1:0-1151 GCF_010672695.1 Okeania sp. SIO1H4 | reverse complement strand
TATGACCCAATAGAAAGGACTAGATACCAAATAATTTGGCTTCTAGCAAAAGGAAAAACAACAAAAGAAGTTTCTTCAGTCACAGGCTATTGTTTGGAGGCCATTCGTCAAATTGCACGTCGCTACAATCGGCAAGGTAAAGAAGGATTGGTAGATCGTCGCCATCAACATCCAGGGCAAAAGGGATTCCTTTCAGATGAAAGGCAAGGCCACCTAGAAATGGCCCTCCAGGAGAAAGCACCAGATGGAGGATTATGGAATGGGCGCAAGGTGGGGGATTGGTTAACAGAATTAATTGACCATCGAGTTGATCGGCGCAGGGGATGGGAATATTTACGGTCAATGAAATATAGATTACGAATCCCCCGACCACAGCATCAAAAGTCGGCAACTCCAACCGAACAAGAGAAATGGAAAAAAGCGCACCGCCTGCGGCGAGGTCTCCTCGCCGTAAAGACGGAGCAAGAAAACTCTCTCACCGATTTGAACAACTAAAAGCCGAGTATCCAGAGGCCACTGTAGAACTCTGGGCAATGGATGAACATCGTTTGGGTCTCAAGCCAATTTTCCGACGAGTATGGACACCTGTGGGAGTACAACCAACTGCAGAGGTAAACTGGCGTTTTCAGTGGTGTTGGCTCTATGGGTTTGTACATCCCCAGTCAGGAGAAACATACTGGTGGCTTTTGCCCAAGGTCAATATTATTGTTTTTAACCAAGTGTTGGCTGACTTAGCTGGACATTTTGGTTTAGGAAAAAATAAGCACATGATATTAGTGCTAGACAGAGCAGGTTGGCACAGTAGTCAAAAACTGAAAGTTCCAGAGGGATTGCATTTGGAGTTCTTACCAGCCCATACACCAGAACTACAACCTGCCGAACGACTCTGGCCAATAATTAATGAACCGATCTGTAATCAAACCTTTGAAAATTTATCCCAGATGGAAGATATCGTTTTTGAGCGATGTATCAACTTAATGAAACAGCGATCGCTCATTCAAGGTCTCACTTGTTTTCGTTGGTGGCCTACTGATGATTTGTCAAGTGCTTGAAGAGTAGCGATCGCGGTAGCGTTGCGTAGCAATATCGCTCCGGGCAATTATTTTTCTTCCTCCTCTATTATACACAAACGATGCTACCGGACATGATAT
>NZ_JAAHGB010000185.1:0-1223 GCF_010672695.1 Okeania sp. SIO1H4 | reverse complement strand
GGCGATGTAGCTGCGGCACTTGCTCCCTCCGCCAACGCAAATCAAGAGGTTAATGATCAATCCCTACCCTAATTTTTTCTGGAATGATGTTGGCTAAAAAGCTGATTGTCAAGGGGTTTTAACTTGCTTGTTATTCCTGCTGTACTCCATGAATGCTTTTGAGAATGACATCAGTTGCCGGAACTCATCAGTAGACATCTCCAAAAATTGCCAAAGTCCTTCTATCACCCTTAGCGATCGCATTTTAATAATTGCCAAGTGCTTAATTTTACACTGCTATTCAATTGTTGATGATTTTTGCCCTCTACCTGTTTTCATCTCAAGTTTATCCACTGAGTAGATAGTATAGCGCTGTGCGCAGGCAACAGGCAACAGCTCCCGAAGGCAACAGGGGGAATAAAAGGCTGATCATATAAGACTTTTAGCTATTGGACATCTCCTGTAATTTGTAAATATGCCAGCGCACATTGCTATATCTTTGACAACTTGGAGGAAAAAACTTCAATAACCTAAACGCTCATAAGTGAGATTAGATATGCTCTTAACTCCAGAATTAATCAATAAATGAATTGACTGAAAACATTGAAATATCCAGGGTAAAGTTGGTCTATTAGTAGGGCGACCTAATTGATTTTTAACAGTAGATTTAGTCCGGCTTAAAGTTTGACGTAGTTGAAGTTGACCTCAAGTATAGACCAACAAACATCAACCCATAATTAACCCCAAAGCTTCGATTCTATGGGGTGATTTAAGGAAGACACTATCAGTTAAAAACAGGGGGTATGCCCAGAAACCTAAAACCTCTTTCTACAGACTGTTGCCCCTTGTATTTAGATCACATTTCTTCTTTCGTTAATTCCATCCTCTCCAGGACATTTGTCGCCCAAATAAATCGACCTCCTCGTTTTTTTTCTAGTTCTATTTTTGACTCTCTTAAGCTCACTTTAACTTGGAGTTGATCAGAAAAATCTGATTCAGATTTCGACTGTACTTCTTGAACATTAATTTGTTTCACTTCGTGAGCTAAAAACTTTTTTAACAGCTTTCTTGTTGCTGTTTCTGCATCTGGTTGACAAGCAAATTTTTCAGATTTTAAAGTGCGCAGTTTTTTGTCAACTTCAACTGGTTCTTTCTGGATTTTTTTCTCCTTGTTTTTCAAATCCGATACAGATGCGTAGTTGAAAGTCAACTATTAACCATCTCTGTTGAATCCCCCCGTAGGT
>NZ_JAAHGB010000184.1:0-1228 GCF_010672695.1 Okeania sp. SIO1H4 | reverse complement strand
GGGCTATCAACAGTATTAAAATAATTGGACAAAGTTAAACATAAATAGACATTTACTGTGATATATTAGATTTATGTTTAACTTATTAAACTATTAAAAGAGGTGGCCGACAACTGAAATGCAATCAATCAAGACCAAATTAAAAGTTAACAATTATCAAAAAACCATACTTGCCAAACACGCAGGTGTAGCCCGTCATGCTTATAATTGGGGATTAGCAACTTGCATTTGTGAATACAAGGAAACTAAGAAACGGCCTAGTGCTATCACTTTACATAAACGTTTGATTGCTGAAGTAAAAAGTGAAAATCCCTGGTATTATGAGGTATCGATCGGGTGCCCCCCAGCAAGCATTAAGAGATTTAGAGAGGGCATTTAAAAACTTTCTAACTATTCCTGAACGTGGATTTCCAGTCTTTAAAAAAAAAGGCAGAAAAGACAGCTTTTACTTAGAAGGAAGTATTAAGATTATTCAAGGAAACTACATACAATTACCCAGAATAGGAATAGTAAAAACTTATGAAATTTTACCCTCTGTACCAGTAAAAAACGTCACCATCTCAAAAAAAGCAGATAGTTGGTACATCAGTTTCAAGTACAATTTTGAATCCGAACCAACAGAAAAAGTTGGAGAAACTATTGGTGTAGATATAGGCATAAATACATTAGCAACCTGTTCTGATGGCAGCAAATTTGCTAATGTTAAAGCCTACAGGCAAGCCAAAAAACAATTAGTTCGTCATCAACGTGCAGTCAGCAAAAAAGTTATTGGCTCCAAAAACAGATGCAAAGCAGTAAAAAAACTAGCTTCATCACACAAAAAAGTAGCCGATATCAGAGCAGATGCACTACATAAACTCACTTCATGGTTAGCTAAAAACCACAGCACCATAGTAATTGAGGATTTAAACGTAAGTGGAATGCTCAAAAATCACAAACTAGCAAGTGCTATTGCTGATTGTGGCTTTTATGAATTTAAGCGTCAGCTGACATACAAATGTGAATGGTACGGCAGTAAATTAGTCATAGCGGATAGATTTTATCCAAGTTCTCAAATATGTTCAAACTGTGGGCATCAACAGAAAATGCCGTTGCACTTGAGAACTTATGAATGTAGTGAATGCGGTTTTGAAGCTGATAGAGATTTGAATGCTGCTATCAACCTGAAAAACTATGTGAATCAGTAGCTTGAGTTTCAAGCGATTTTAAGCCTGTGGAGAAGATAAGT
>NZ_JAAHGB010000183.1:0-1245 GCF_010672695.1 Okeania sp. SIO1H4 | reverse complement strand
TTATTACCTACAATTAAGGTATGAAGCTAGTTGAACGTCATGTTATTAGCAAATCACATTATTTATGGTCAGCTTGTGACCAGAAGGCTTTTTTGTCAAAAAATCTGTTCAATTTAGCCAATTACCATGAGCGCCAATCTTTTTTTGAAAACAAAAAGAAACTAAGCTTTAATCAACTGTATCATCTAGTATCTAAGAGTTACGATGATCAAGCTTTGCCAACTAAAGTTAGTAAGCAAATAATCAGAAGATTAGACTCAGCTTGGAGTAGTTATTTTGCCGCTTTAAAAGCATGGCAAAAACAGCCCCATAAATTTTTAGTCAGACCAAAAATCACTAAATATAAAAACAAAACAAAAGGTCAAAATATTTTAGTCTATTATCACGAATCAATTGACAAAAAAACTCTCAAAAAAGGAAGATGTAACTTATCCATGAGTGAGTTAAAAATTCCCAGATAACAAAAGTCAATTATAGAAGTGAGAATAGTACAAAAAAGCAGCTGTTATATGATTGAAATACTCTCTGAAAAATCGGAGAAAACAACAGATAATCAACAGGTAGCAGGAAGAGACTTAGGAGTGAATAACTTAATGGCTGTAACTACAAATCAAACAGGTGTAGCACCTTTATTGATAAATAGCAGACCATTAAAAGCGATTAACACCCTTGATAATAAAAAACTATCCCTGATACAATCCCAACTGAAAACCAAAAATCATCAAAACTCATCTAATCGGTTAAACGCTCTAACTCATAAACGAAACTGTAGAGTAGAAAATTATCTACATACAGCTAGTAAAAGAGTAATAGATTGGTGTGAGGTACACCAAATAGGAACCTTAATAATTGGACAGAATGAAAAGTGGAAACAATCTATTAATCCCGGGAAAAAGAACAATCAAGAGTTTGTTAACATACCTGATTATAGATTAATAGAGATGTTAAGATATAAAGCTCAGTTAAAAGGGATAAAAGTAATAATTACCGAAGAATCCTATAGATCACAATCAAGTTCTTTAGAGCAAGATGAATTACCAAAATCTGGTGAGTCAAAACCGATATTTAAAGGAAAAAGAATAGCAAGAGGATTGTATAAAACAGGAGATAAAAAGTTATTAAATGCTGATGTGAATGGAGCATTTAATATAATTAGAAAAGTAATTCCCGATGTTTTTGGGGAATAAAGGGTTTGCCGTTTAACCCTGTAGTGCTTGAACCACTACGAATGACTATACTTTCAGA
>NZ_JAAHGB010000182.1:0-1263 GCF_010672695.1 Okeania sp. SIO1H4 | reverse complement strand
TTACGGTTTAGTCCAGTCAATGCCCGCACTGAGGCGGTCTTCTTTTAGCACCCGATTCAGATCTAACATTGTCCCATCTCAAACACCCTATTAACTTTACTTTACCTTATAAAGCGACAAGTCTAATCAATCTACCTATTCGTAATCTAACAAGACCACAAATAGTCATAATTATTTGCGTATATTTCTCAGAATTTAGCCGAAATCTTTCTTGAGCTACCCGAAATATTTTTAGTAATCTAATTACATTTTCTACAAAAATTATTTCACTAGCAAGCTCTTTTTTTTGAAACTTTTCTTGACTGCTTAATTCTTGATTTTTTGGCTGTTTTTTAGGTGTTTTTATTGCTGGTTCTCCAACCGAAGCTTGATCACCAGTAAATTGTTGTTTTGGAGATAATTTTTGTTGTGTTTCACGAAAAAAATTTATGTCACTCTTTTTTCCTGGTTTTCCAGCTTCGACATCAACAATATCTTGACCATTAGGCAACACAATTACCTGACTTTTTCTCCTATGATTTTTTTTGTTTCCAGAATAATATTCTTTTTGTTTTTCATATTTTTTTGGTCTTTCTATGGCCTGTTCATAACTATCTATGATTAACTCGTACTCTGTTAAAATTTCGGAGACAATTTCTTGTTCACTTGAGTTTTTTTTACTTGTTCTAGCAGGCTCGGTGGTAATAATTCTCCAATTATTGGGCACCAGTAATTAAAGATATCATTGGCAGTAGTTTCACTTACTCCGAATTGAATTCCTAGTAGTTGAAATGTTGTCAAATATCTGAAATAAGTTAAGGTTAAAATAATTTGTTCTATAGATAATTTAGGTTGCCTACCGCCTCCACAAGCAATTATTCTAACTTTTTTAGCGGTAGCTATCTCTGGCTTATTATTATGGAGTTTTTCTGGTTATTTTAATAACTTTTCGAGTTGTTCATACTTGATGGCTAATAAACGTTCTGATTCTTGTGAATGATTGTGAATGTACTCAACCATACTGGTGATAATTAGCCACTAAAAATTAAATTTTTTATTACTATATCACAATTTATTTATTTTTCACCAGATGTCTAATGCACTTTGAGTAACACAAGGTTTTGCGATGCAAGCCAGCCAAATAGTGGCGTAATATCAAATCCGGTAGCATCGGAGTAATTAAACCTGAATTTTCGGCCACCAATGGTACTGGGTTATAGCCTTGATTGCAAATTGCTGTGTTAAAAGAACTTGACAACGCTCAAACAGAATTTCTTCTAACTC
>NZ_JAAHGB010000181.1:0-1263 GCF_010672695.1 Okeania sp. SIO1H4 | reverse complement strand
TACCCCCTGTTTTTAACTGATAGTGTCTTCCTTAAATCACCCCATAGAATCGAAGCTTTGGGGTTAATTATGGGTTGATGTTTGTTGGTCTATACTTGAGGTCAACTTCAACTACGTCAAACTTTAAACCGAACTAAATCTGAGGAGTCAGGATTCAGGTAGGGGAGACATCGGATTGGCGACGTACAGGGGTAAGGAGAGAAGAAAGAAGAAGAAAGAATAAAGAGGAGGAAAAGGAGAAAGTTTTTTTTCACTAATTATCCAAAAATGATATAACCGGATTTCATATAATCATAGAAAAACAGAAGAAAGTAATCTCTAGTAGCTCCTGAAATCTATTTGTTCTACTTACAATTAGGCGTTGTCAGATTAAAAGATGAATTATAGGGACAGGGTGGGAACAGGGACCTCTTTAAACTTAAGGTAATGAATCAGTAGTCGAATTGAGTGCTTTAACATTTCAACAGACTTGGAATAGCACAAGGTTTTGCCATCTAACATAGCTCAGTAATGACGTAGCGCGTGTATTTTCTCCCTCTACACCAGTCATGTAAGTCTTGCTCACAATCTGATCTCCTGCCGGAATAAATTTAGTATAAACTGGATTACCATCCCTCACCCAAAAGTAACATTGCCACCAGGAAATAGTCTGCCATAGTACCATATAGCAACAGCCAGGGCGATTAGGACATAAAATAGAGAAAGTATTCTGTCATGCGATCGCTCTTCCTTGCCTCGACCCTATAGTTACGATTTTAGAAAAAAAGTGATAGAGGCCATTGAACTTGATGGCTGGAAAAAAAGTGATTGAGTCAACTGTTCCGGATTAGCCGGAACACGATTGACCTGTGGCTGAAACGGAAAGCTGAAACTGGAGACTATCAACCTCGGCCAAACCAACCCCCCGGTAATGACCATCAAATCACCGATTGGCACAAATTTCGAGAATTTGTCAAGGTTCATGGTGACAAAACCCAAGGAGAAATGGCCAAATTGTGGGATAGTCCCATCAGTCAACGCACAATCTCAAGAGCACTCAAAAAAATTGGCTTCACTCGAAAAAAAAACTTATGGCTACCAAGAAAGGGATCAAAAGGAAAGACAAGAATTCTTGAGCCAATAAACTCAAGCTTTCCCCTAAATCAATGGTTTATATAGATGAGTCAGGTATGAATAACCAACAGCAGTATGATTATGGATGGAATCAAAAAGGAGAACGATTCTACTCACTTAAATCGGGAAAGCGTCAAGAGCGCATCAACA
>NZ_JAAHGB010000180.1:0-1263 GCF_010672695.1 Okeania sp. SIO1H4 | reverse complement strand
TTTGTGGCCTTTAACTAATGAAGTTGTGGCCAATAGCTCTCCCCTTTCTTTAGATGAACTTGAAGAACTATTAGTCTTTCGGTGCCAACAACTAATGAAACAGCATGATTTAATACAAGGACTAACTGGACTTTTGGAAAAAAGTAAAAGATATTTACCTCTATTCTAGAATTAGAAGAGGTTATACCTGAGTTTATCCCCAGATCACCCCTAACTCAGCTTTATGTTGAGCAAAAATTTCTTGATTCTGTTGTCACCAGCAAAAAAATTTGTAGGAAACACCAGTTATAAATGCTTCTCATGTCTCTGTAAAATTTGTCAAAGTGGCGCGAGAATAACGCTTTCTCAAGCCTCCCATTAATTGTTGATAGAGAATGAAAGTATAGGCAACAAAAACCAAAATAAAATGGCGCATTCGACTTGTTTGATCTCGGACTTGATATTCTTTTAAACCCAACCATCCCTTAGCTTCCCTATAAAATTTTTCAAGATAGTTTCTATCAGAAAAGGTTGTAACTATCCATTCTCCAGTCACACTTTTATATTAGAGTTGTCGCTAAATAAAGGGGAAAAATCACTCTAACCTAGACAGAGCAATAATTCCAATATTTTTTGCTATCCAATAGCTACAATCCTTACATAACAAGGTTTTTGGGGGGATTTTAAGTTATAAAGCGACAAGTCTATTGTTTATTTGTAATTAAATAATCAATTTCAGTGGCTTCAGATATAGAACTATTATTGATGACGATAGCAATAGTTCTCGGACCAGTTAAACCTTTGGTTTCTACTTCTATGGTAGCTACCCAAACTGTTTGGGGTATATTTTGTTCTAAAGTTACTTCTTGAAAATCCTTTTGAGGTAAAGATAGAGCTATTTCATCTAACCTTTTTTATGATTGTTTTTTGCCAGTTTTTTGATTGATAACATTCACCAAACGATTTTAAGCTGAACCCCCTATATAGTTAAGTTCCCACCTTTCTAATTCCTGTAAAAATGAGGAATTATTTCCATAACCTCCATCCACTAAAACTATACCAGGCCGATGTTTTCTGAACAATGTTTTTTGAACTAACTTGATTGCTAAATCAGGTTTTTTGATAAATTCTTTATCATCTTTCCCCTCTGGTAAAGATGATGAACTTTGATATAATTCAACATCTAAAGGCAGACTTCTCACTCCATCATATAAATGGCTTGTAACTATCACTATCCCATTGTCTGTTTTACCAATTTCTCCAAGATATTGTCTGCCTACCCCA
>NZ_JAAHGB010000018.1:0-105981 GCF_010672695.1 Okeania sp. SIO1H4 | reverse complement strand
TCAAAAATTGCTTTAATGAATAAATAATCAACCTACTGTGTGGGGTGTGGTGCGATCGCACCACACCTCCATCTATTCTCAATAATGCTTCTCTTTTAGTTGAAGTATTATTCAGCTTATTCGATGAGTTCATCTCTATATATAGCTTTCAGCTACCTTGTCACCCCGTGAGGCGGCAGCTACATCGCTCAAATTACTGAAGATGATGCCATGGGTTGGTTTGAACATTGTGGTTTATTCATATGAAAACCGCTGTATGTATCAGTAGCTTGAGTGTCAAGCGATTTTAAGCCTGTGGAGAAAATAAGTTAAAGACTGCGGTCAGTGGTTCTCACAGAAGCAGGAAGCTAACTCCAAAGCTCAAATCTCATTTGGATAAGTTTGGGTAAGTTTAGTAGTGGGTTAACTCCACCACCGTTATTATTGTCAAAATCAACGACAGTACTAGTCTGGGCATTAATAACTTCCAAGTAAGGATCGAAACCAGAATCATTGGTACTGGCAGCAACATTTACGAGTTGCCCTGGCACTTGAAATTCTAATCTATATTCATCAACTAGAGTATTGCCACTATTACTAGGTGATGGGAAAGTAAAATCGTCTTCGTTTAATTCACCATTAATATTAATAACGCTTCCTGTTTGAACTTCTCCATTAAAATCACTACCTCTGGGAGTTACATCAATGTCACCTTGAGGGACAGAAACTTGTAGAAAATAGGGATAGCTTCCTGGTTGATTTAACGTGCCAAAACTGGTAACGCGAATTTTATAGTCACGACCACCCTGAATAAATAATTCATTAGGAATTGCTGAATCGTCATAACCACCTCCATTTGTTGGTTGACCCTGCTGAATCAATGAGTTACGACCGCTACCATGATCATCTGAATCTGCTAAAACATTACCTGTATTAGCATCAATAATTTGCCAAAAAGTATCGTATTGATTTGAATTTTATGCTGTCAGAGAAATGGTTATTGGTTGACCTATTATTGCTCCGCTCAGGTCTAGATCGTATTCATCAGCTCTTGTCACCCCCCCTGCTGGGGATCTAAAAATCAGATCGTTTGTGTCTAATTCAGCATTTATATTGACTGGATTTGGCATTTGTTCTTATCTCCTATTTTTGATTAGGAAAAAATATAGCAATTCTCAATTCAATTGGTTGTGAAAATTTCTATAAAAGTTAATTTTCAACTAGATTGAGTTTTTGAATTTGTATACATAATTATCATTTAATAATTTTGGCAGTTTGTGGATTCTTAAAAAAAATTATATTTTCTTTGCTTATGGGTTTATTCTGTTAAGAAATACCTTCTATTCTAGATTGATTTTCCTTTCTACAACATTCGCGATCGCTGTGAAACGATATTGTTTTTAGTTGAATAAAAAGTCATGTATATGAGCGAGAAAACCACCTCAGTATTTACCATATCAAAATTTTTGTGGGAATGCAACCGAAATTCCTTTGAGATGCCAATTTTTAATAGAGCTTGATAAAATGAAATTGTTTGTATTTTTCTGTTGAGGAACAATGGATGGAAAGATTTGATAAGGGAAAGAACAAGCATATTATGTTTTGGAGCTTTACAGGATGAAAATTTTCAACTCTTCCTTTTCGCTCAAATTCCTAAATATTCGATGATCTTTGAGTCAGGAAATCTAGTTGAATAAGTTAAATGACACTAAACTACCCAATCTCTTCATAAAAAGATTTCAATAATTCTGTATTTTTCTGCCAATTTAGATGAGTTTTAGCAAAATTAATTGCACCTTCACTTAGTTGTTTATATAAAAAGTTCTCCTCAAACAACTTGCCCACCGACTCAACAATATTCACTGCATCAACCATAGGTAAAACCAAAGCATCTTTCTCATTTTCCATCACCAAACCAATATTAGTCCCAGGCAAAATTACAGGTTTACCCATTGCCAAAAATTCTGGTAATTTACAGGGAAAACGATAATCATTAAATTTATCTGGTCTACCTGGTTGAATTAACACATTTGCCAAAGCCAAAATTTCTGGCATTAAACTCCGGTCTACATATCCTAATTCAATGGCATATTTCCGCGCCCAATTATCATCATCTCCCAAAAAATTACAGAAATCTCTACCCGTTCTAACTAACACCGCAGGTTTACCTTCTCGGTTCAACATTGCTACAGCTAAATACAAACTTCTCACTTCATGAGTATTAGCAGCATGAACATTTCCGGTGTAGGAAAAAACTAAAGTATTTTCAGGAATATTAAACCTTTTTACTATTTCTGGATTGGGATTTCTGGGATAAAAATAATCTGTTTCTACACCAGGCCATAAAACTAAACTCGGCACATTATTCGGCACAAACTCTTTTAACTTTTCAATAATAACAGTCACTCCATCGGCACTTGCTAGAAACTCCCGATATTTCTGGGGATGAGAAACATTATCTGGAATTGCGAGAGACCCATTAGCATTAGCTATTTCTTTAAAAGGTTTGTTTAAATATTTTTCCAGAACATATTCCTCATTATCTTCCAAGTGAATTACTAATTTAAAATCATAAGCTTTCCGGAGTTTATGACAATAATTTCGCGTAACTTCTCTAGGAGTCCAAACATGAACCACATCCGGACCTTGCTGATTTTTAAATAATTTATTCAGCCGATAAAATTCACCATATTCTGTCACTTTATATAAATGTGTTAAATCTTCTCCCACTTGAGAAACAGTCTGTTTATTTCTAGGAACAGCCACCACACAATCAAAACCCAATTTAACTAAATTATTAGCAAAATGATGCACATGAAGGGCACTATTAGAATGAAAATCTTCGTACAGAACAAATAAAATATTTTTCATCAAAACTATATCTTTAGAATATGTGATTTTTTAGTAATTGTAAGTCAATAAGCTAATTAGCTATCAGCCGTCAGCTTTTGTTGTTTGCCCTACTGAAGTAAACATAATATACTACTCATCCTTAAAAAAAGGGGGGTGAGGAGAGAAGTCCTGATAAAAAGATTTTAGATGAACGATAGGCGATCGCTAAACTTGCTATGACTCATCATACTGACAAATTCATCTAAACGCATCAAAAGGCTAGCACTATAATCTATGATGAGCGTGCCTAGATGAATGAAATGATGCGTGTATAATTATGATTCAATTTCATAATTATACACAAATATTAATAGTTTATTCACTAGACATTTTGGGTAAATTTAGATATAAATAAATGTAGTCGAGGAATTAATAATATCTTTGCTAGTAATTGAGGCCAAATTAAAGGGCAGTCAAAATCAGTACAAAGTTTTAGATGAAATGATTCTCACAGGTCAATTCATCAGAAATAGTTGTTTGCGCTATTGGATGGATAATAAAGATGTCAAACGCAACGACTTACAAAAGCTTTGTTCACAACTAGCAAAAGATACCAATTTTCCTTGGGCTAAAAAGTTAAATTCTCAAGCTAGACAAGCATCAGCCGATAGAGCATGGCAATCAATACAACGATTCTACAAAAATTGTAGACTGAAGTTACCAGGTAAAAAGGGTTATCCAAAGTTCAAAAAATTCACTCGTTCAGTAGAGTATAAAACAACTGGTTATAAGCTATCCTCAGATAGAAAAAAAATTGAGTTTAAAGATGGTTTTAAAGCAGGTGTATTTGAGTTGTGGACAAGTCGCGATCTAGTTTGGTATTCACAACAGCAAATAAGTCGTGTAAGAGTTGTTAGGCGGGCTGACTGTTATTATTGTCAATTTTTAGTAAATGTTGAGAGAGAAGAAACTCATAACTTTAAAGGCAATGTAGTAGGAATAGATTTAGGTTTAAATGCTTTTTATACTGATAGTAATGGTGATGCTGTAGAAAATCCTAAGTATTTGAGGAAGTCGGAAAAACGACTAAAAAAGCTACAACGGAGAGTATCACGTCGCCACGAGAAAGGTAAAAAACCTCAGTCAAATATACGTCGCCAATCCGACGGCTCCCCTAACCACAAAGCAAGAATTCAATTAGCGCGGGTAAATCTCAAAGTTAGTAGACAACGTAAAGACCATGCAGTAAAGACTGCACGGGCGTTAATCCAATCTAACGACTTGGTAGTCTATGAAGATTTAAAGATTGCTAACCTAGTTAAGAATCATCATTTAGCTAAGTCCATATCTGATGCAAGCTGGTATCAGTTCACCGAATGGCTGGAATATTATGCTAAGTTGCATGGAATTGCTTGCATAGCAGTACCTCCACATTTCACTAGCCAAAATTGTTCAAATTGTGGTCAAGCTGTTAAGAAGTCATTATCAGTTAGAACCCACAAATGTCCGCATTGTGGCTATATTGCTGATAGAGACCACAATGCAGCAAGGAACATTTTGGCTAAAGGGTTAGAGATGTTAGGAGCAATAGTAAACAGTACCGAGGGGCACTCGGAATCTGGGGGAGACCCAAAAGCTACGGGAGAGTCCGACCTCTGGATTAGCGATAGCAATATGGCTAATTTAAGTTGTCTCTGTGAGCGTAGAATCATCAATGATGAGAATCCCGCATCATAATCTCTGATTTGATGCCGGGAGTATGTCAAATCACCTTCTCGTTATCATTTCTTGCAAGATATGCGCTATATCCGCTGAAGCATTTGTAGTCCAGTAGGGTGCGTTAATGAAATGTAACGCACCATATTAAAACTCATCTGTCTTGGGCCACAGATTTTAAGCTGCGAGTATCTATATCTATCTCGAAAATATTTTTTTCATTTTTAAAACTTTCCTATACCTCCAATAAATTTCTTCATCCCACTAACTACAATTTTAGCTATCTAGTCTACTATTGCTATAGTCGCAATAAAAGAAATCATGTTTGTAAGCACCACAGAAGCAGCAAGTCTTTTAAGTATATCCACTCAAAGAGTTCGAGTATTACTTAAGGAAGGCCGCATACAAGGAGCGAGGAAAATTAATAATCGAGCTTGGGTAATTCCCCTACATCAAGGAATGCCCAGAATACACCGCAGAAGAAAAGGTCCTAAACCGCGTTGGTGTTCCCATCAGCGCTGTGGCAAGAACACAGTTCACTTCAACCGCAACCACATTGGAATTAATACAACCAAGAAAAATACTGATTTAACCATTCTTTCGGTCAAAGAAGGCAGCAGCAATTTAGCGACTGGCCATTAAGCTGAAATTCATGGTCCCTGTCGGATTGTGTACCAACCAAATAAACCTCATAGTTGTGGTGCCACTGTGTGGATTGAAACTCTGGCAGCAGTTACCATGGTTGATTATCAAGAGGGAGTTTTAAAAATAGATAACAAATGGGCTTTAACTGATGAGTAAAAAGTAGATCTATTGCCTACAAAGCAACAGTATAATCGCTAAGTTGAATATCAAAATTCGGATTATAATATGGGTCGCCTAAATCCATATAAATTTGCCATTGGTCTAATAACAACATATAGTCAACTACATCATAATTTCTTTGTCTGTGTTTCTCTGATTGATGATTAATTAAAACACTACGGGGGGTAAATACTATTCGCTTGCCATTTTTCCTCAACTTCAAACACAAATCAACATCTTGATAATCGGAGAAAAAGTGTTCATTAAAACCTCCAACCATTTCAAAATTTTGCCTACTCACCATCAAACAATCTCGACTTACAGCAGATACTTCTCTTGCACAAACTAAAGAACCTGCATAACCATCATGGTTAGAGGGAAAACCTCGCATTACATAATCAACTTTTCCAGATTTTCCTAATACAATGCCTGCGTGTTCAACAATTCCATCTGGGAATATTAATAGTCCTCCCACGGCACCAATATCAGATTGTTCGGCGTAATATAAAAGATGTCGTTGCCAATCTTCAGTGACAACTTCCAAATTAGTATTGAGGAAAATAAAATATTCTCCTTGGGCAGTTTTTGCAGCCAGATTATAAGCACGAGAATAATTAAATTGCCCTGATAGATTTAAAACTTTCACCGCAGAATTTTGGATAATATTTTCTGTTTTTTCCCCACCAATTAAAATCACTTCATTTTTGGGATAAGTTGAAACAGACAAAAGATTTTTCGACCATTTATCAATATTTTCTGAAAGATTAGGAGCAGCAATAATTAGACTAATTAAAGGATGATTATTTCTAGGTAAAGGATTAATATTTATTCGATGTTTACCTAAACCTGGTTCTGCTTTTGCTGCTAAACCAATTCTTTGTAAATGAGAATTAACAGCAGCTTGTTGTACTACTTCAATACCTGCTTTAGCATCGGCATCTCCCGAAATACTTCCTTTAACTTGTCGCCAATGATAAAGGTGTCGAGAAATATGAGAAATTTTATTAGTTTGTTCGGAAACTCGTAACATAAACTCATAGTCTTGTACTCCATCAAATTCGCTTTTAAAACCACCAGCAGTTAAAGCTAATTCTCGACGGACACATAATAAATGACCGACATACATAACACCACGAAAATATTCAGGAGACCAGTCAGGTTTAAAGAATGGAACGATATAATTTAACCCAGAAAAATCAATTTTATCTTCATCGGAATAAACTACATCGAATCCTTCTGCCAGTTTATTGAGACTATCTTCTAATGCTGTGGAAGCTAGAGTATCATCATGGTCTAATAAACAAATATATTCTCCTGTAGCTATATTTAGAGCTTTATTTGTAGCAGCACTAATTCCGCCATTATCTTCTGAAAAGAGAACTTTAATTCTGGGTTCTTTTTCTGTTAAACCCGCAAGTATATTTCTAATTTCTGGTTGTTTCGATCCATCATCAACAATACACCATTCCCAGTTAGGGATAGATTGGTTCAGAACACTTAAAACTGTTTCCACAAACCAATCTAAAGATGAATTCCAGGTTGGAGTAAGAATACTAATAGAAGGTTTAGAGTAATCTCTTCTTACTTCTATAGAAGATTCAGAAAAACTCCTTCTTCCTTCTTCCTCCTTCCTTCTTCCTTCTATAGAAGATTCAGAAAAATCCCCTTTTCCTTCTTCCTTCTTCCTCCTTCCTTCTACTAAAGATTCAGAAAAATCCCCTTTTCCTTCTTCCTTCTTCCTTCTTCCTTCTATATCAGAAAAATCCCTTCTTCCTTCTTCCTTCTTCCTCCTTCCTTCTACTAAAATAATTTCCCAGAATTTATCAACTGTTACTCCGGATAAACCCAATAATTCCTGTTTTTGTTTGGGCGGGGGAGTAGGAGGTTTTGACTTTTGAATAACTTCTTCTAAGGGTTTAGTCAGAAGTTTTTTTTTAGCCGTAGTTGAGGTATCTGGTTCTACAGGAAATAGACTCTTGACAGGAATATTTTCCTTTTGAGATTTGAACTTTTCTAGATCAGCTTGAATTTCTTGGATTTCTATTTGCGATTTCTCCAAATCTGCCATTATTTCTGCCAGTAAAGCAGAGACAGAAGACTTAGATTCAGGAGTAATTTTTAAAGTAGATTCTGATGGTAAATTCTTCTGCAAAATCTCAGAGCGATCGCTATCTATTTTTTCCAAGTCCTGTAAATTTTCTTCCTGGTTATTTCCTAGTTCTTCTCTAACCAAACTCTCAATTTTTTCCTGATTTATTCTGAGTTTTTCGGAGGAGCGATCGCTATCTATTTTTTCCAAGTCTTGTAAATTTTCTTCCTGGTTATTTCCTGGTTCTTCTCTAACCAAACTCTCAATTTTTTCCTTGTTTACTCTGACTTCTTCCTTCTCAAGAATTACTATATCTGGATAACTTCTCTTACCCACTCGTCCACACCAAGAACCATAATTTTTTCCTAATACATTGAAACCAGCATTAATTACCCACTCCAATAATAAAGACTCCAGAAAACCCATCCCTTTTTCTGGTGAATTTAGGTCTTTAGTAAAACCTTCCTGAAGTCTATGAACAAGAGGTTGAGAACTCTTGCCTTCAGATATTAATTGTTCTGAATCGTGGTTAACTAAGAAACATTGAAATAAGAGACGACCACCTGGTTTTAAAACTCGATAAATTTCATCTAAATAATTACGAATCTTACTCCCACCTACCTGAGTAAATCTAGAACCGATAAAAACAAAATCAAAACTTTTGTCGTCGTAGGGAAGTTTCAAATCTGAGTCTATCTGACGGAAATTGAAATGTGGTTTATGGCTGCTAATATTCTGTTGTGCCCAAGATATTAATTCTTCAGAAAAGTCATTCCCCTCATAATGACCTGGAGATTTTAAATAATAGGCTAGACCATAAGCAATATTCCCAACTCCACAAGCAATTTCCAAAACTTCAGCAGTGGGTTGAAGACCTACTCTTTGGATAAAGTCGCCTAAAAATTTGCAGCTTCTTTGGATAAAGTTAATTGCTTTTCCTTCTATATATTTATCGTCAGGAATTGGCAGGGATGGATTAAAGAGTTGAAACAAAATTTCTCCCTCTTGTCCTTGAAATATTGGAGTCAGATTAATTAGAGTATTTTGACAGTTTTGAAGTTCTGCCTTTGTCAGAGGTATTTCCAGACTAAATCTAGCATTTTCAGCATTATTAAGCTTAGTCCGAACTTTTGCTACATCTGGGCTAGGTAGACCTAATTTTTGTTCAAAAGAACAAAATTCTTGACTGCCGATGAAAACTTTAAAGCTTTCTACAGAACCAAAATTGTAAGAACCCACCCATCCAGATATTATTAATTTTTGATTGGCTTTCGCTATTTGATCTAGATGACCTATGGTTGTAATTGGTTCAATTGGTGGAATGAATTTTGGTTGTTCTTGAACTATGGGTGCTTTAGAAAAAGTTAATGGTTTTGTTTTTTCTGGCACTGTATATGGCTCCAAATCAACTACATTTTTTTCTGGTAAATCAATTCCACTTTTGTCTTCTTCCTCACTTCTAACTTCTTGTTCACTTCTAACTTTTGACTTTTGACTTTTGACTTTTTCCTCCTCACCTCTAACTTCTTGTTCACTTCTGACTTCATTACTTCTTCCTTCTTCCTTATTCCCTCTTCCTTCCTTTACTTTAGACAAAACCTGACCTTTGCCTTCTTTAAATATAGGAGTTAAAGCAATCTCAGCATTTTGGAATTGTGAAATTTGTTCGGAGTTAAGAGATGCCTTAATACGAAACCTTGCTTTGCCAGAATTATGAAGATTCGGATGTAATTTTCTCACATCAGGGCTTGGTAAATTTAAGGCAGTTTCAAAATTTTCTATTTCAGTATCTGCAATAGTTAATTGAAAGCTTTTTACTGCTCCTAAATTACGAGAAACTACCCAACCTATTAATAATAATTCTTGACGGTCAAATTCTGCCCTATCCAAAGAACCCAACGTTGCTAATATTTTTGTTTTTTCTGGCACTGTATATGGTTCCAAATCAACTACATTTTTTTCAGATAAATCAATTCCACTTTTGCCTTCTTCCTTCTTTCCTCTTCCTTGATTATTAACTATATTTTCTGCTGGTAAATTAATGTCACTTCTTCCTTCTTCCTTCTTCCTTTTTCCTTCGTTTCGTAATGTTAAAGCTGCAGCATAAAGTTCCATATCTTGACTATTAGCATTTGCCAATTCATCCATTAATTTTTTGTCTGATAAAACCTCTTTCCGAAATTCAAGATATTCTGGATAAGGATTTCTGTTTTGGTAAATAACTTGATAATCTGACCAACCAAGAAGATTTTTTAGTGCCAGTAAATCCTCTTCAAAATATTCTGTAATCCCCACAAAATCAAAATAATCCAGAGATTTACCATTCACACAATAAGCCATAAGATTACTGTTATTTTCAGCAAACTTCAATAAATCTTGTTTATTTAGATACTCCTTTGTAGGATTCGAGATGTGGCGAAAACAGTAATCAGAAATTAATCTGTGGATAGGTTCTCTTAACCATGTAATTCTCTTAGTTTCAGGAAATAACTTATCGTATTTACCCGCGCGAAAATGACCCTCAATAACTTTAGTCTGCCAATGAATAGTAGCTGGCATATTATCTTCAAACATATTAGTTTTATCTGTCAGAACTCCTTGAGTTCCATAAACCTGTAATAAAACCTGTCTGAAAGCTGTTCCGGCTGCTTTTGGTACATGAACAGAAATAAGTTCTACTCGAGGAGTTTTGGTTGGTAAATTACTTGGTTGTGATGTTTTAACTAAAGCAGATAATGCCGGATTAACTGCATTTAATAAAGGTTCTCCTTCACGGTCGGCAACTAGAGGAATTAAAATAATCAGAGCATCTTTAAATTGTTGTTGCTGCTGTTTATTCATTGGCAATCTAATAATAAACCGAGCATTATTAGCAGCAGAAATATTTGGATGTGCTTTTTTCACTCCAGGACTAGGAAGACCTTGAGTTAATTCAAATCCTATTAATTGTTGACTGCCAAATACAATCTTAAAATTAGTGACAGATTCAGGCTCGAAAGAAAGAACCCATCCACTTAAACAAACAGTTTCATTTTCGATTGCTACTTGGTCTAAAAATCCTGTAGTTGCTGCTAGTTGTGTCGTTTTTTTCTGTACTATTTCAACTTTTTCCATATTGATAAGATTCTGCTAAATTATTTTTTAGTAAACAGTTAGTGGTTGGATAGATTGGGCAAATGTTAGTTAATTTATTACTTTGATTATAGTCTTACAGCAGATTCCAAGTATATGAAGTGCAGATATTAACAATTCAATTTTGCAGTGCGGGCATCTTGCCCGCGATGAGTGTACCTCACCAAGGTGGAACTTGCTATATATTATTTATTATCTTTGCTCTAATGATATTAACTAGCTAAGTATAACGGTGCAAAAAAACAGCAAGTTAGTAACGAAAAGTAAATTTGCCAAAAACTCTCTTCCCTTCTGCCTTCTGCCCTCTGCCTCCTGCCTTTTCATAACGATAATTTTCAACACCGACCTACTTATCAGCATTTCAGTACTCAGCGAATCAGCGCACTAAAAGCTTGGGTTTAAATGCCCGACTTCTAGCTTGTAGTGGAGGGGTCGCACATTCCCTTATAGAGAACCCATTTAGGATCTATTTAGGGTTTGCTGAAAAAGTCTTTAAGAAGTCTATTTTTTTTCCAAAATTAACAAATCTTCTTTAACAGATGAAGTCCGACCACACCAAGAACCATAAGATCTTTCTAGAACATTAAACCCTCGTTCATTTATCCACTTTAATAGTAAATTTTCCCTAAAACCAATCCCTCTCTCTGGTAAATCAATATCTTTAGTAAAACCATCTTCTATCTCATAAATAAGCTGTTGAGAACTTTTGCCTTTAGCTATTAACTGTTCTGATTCTGAGTTAATTAAAAAGCAAATTAATAAGCATCTCCCTCCAAGCTTCAAAACTCGATATATTTCATCAAGATAGTGCATAACTTCCAGACTTTGTAAATGAGTGAATAAATGAGACATACAGACACAATGAAAACTTTCATCAGGATAAGGAAAAGTAAAATTAATTGCTGATATTGTGCCAGTGGAGTTATACAAAGGATGATAAATATTATGCCAGTCAAAGTTAAAGTTAGGTTTGCGTGTTGTAATTTCCTTTTGTACTGAGGAAATCAATTTTTTTACCATATCAAAACCTTCGTAACGACCAGAAAGATGTAAATAATGAACTAAGGCATAAGCAACAGTACCAATATTACAACCAACATCCAGAATATGGTCTGTGTGTTGTAAACCTAATCTCTGAATTAAATCTCCTAGTAATTTGAAGGAAGTACGAATAAATTCACCGCTTCCATCAACATCAATTATTTTTATATCTTTCTCTTCAGGCAGTGGCAAAAGTGGTGTTAATACCTTTAATAAAATTAAACCCTCACCAAGCTTAAATTGAGGAGTTAAAGTAATTAATGAATACTTTAATTGGTTAATTTGCTGTTGATTTAAAAGTATTTTGAGACGGAATCTAGCATTATTTGCACTATCTAAATTAGGATGAACCTTTTCTACATCTGGACTGGGTATATTGAGAGTTTGTTCAAAAAAACTAAACACTTGATTACCAATAACAACTTTAAATCCTTCCACCATACCAGCATCAAGGGAGGCAACCCAACCAGATAAGTGCAACACTTGATTTTGAATGACTGCCCTGTCTATAGAACCCCAAGTAAGTAGAGGATTAATTTTTGTTGTTTTCTGGGTAATTTGTTGTTTTCCAGATGATAAATTTTTGAGATTTTCTTGAGTGTAGTATTGTATTTTTGATGTTTTTCTCCGGGTCTCCCGCAAACTTACTGCTTCTCTATAAAGTTCTATATCTTCGTCATTTATAGTTGATATTTTATCTACTATTTCTTGATTAGATAATACTTCTTCTAATAATAACTTGTACCCTGGATAGGGATTGGTATTTTGGGTTTCAAGTTTATATTCTGGCCAGTTTAGTATTAATTTTAGTTCATGTAAATCTTCAGGAAAAAATTCTTGAATCCCGACAAAGTCAAATTCTGTTAATTTTTGCTCTTGAACAAATTTTGATTTAATTACATTCTGCATCTCTGGTTTTTCGGCGAATTCTATAAATGTCAAATTAGACTCTTTGACCGGTGATAAATTTTGTTCATCACTTTCTAATAAAATTTGCCAAGTCTTCCAAAAAAAGTAAAAAGAGATTAATCTCTTGATTGGGTCTCTGAGCCAAATAATTTTTCTAAACTCTGGAAATTTATAATCATATTTACTACTAGTGAAATGACCATGAATTACTTTAACTTCTGGCTTGGGATTGATTAACATTTTATTACGTAAACGTCCCCTGTTTGGATAGTCAAAGAAAATTTCTTCTAGATTATATATTTGCCTCAAAACTTGTTTAAATGTTGTACCAGCAGTTTTTGGTACATGAATTGAAATAACTTTTGCCTTTGCTTCTTCTGGTCGGTGAGGTTGATTTATCTGACTCATTTTTTGGTTAAATATTGAAGAATAATATTGTGCTTAAATCTGGTTGATTTTAAGATTTTGATGCCTCAATTTTAACCTTAATTTTTTCTAATTTAGACTTGTATTTTTCTAAGGAAAACTGGTGGTTAAATAACTTTGATTTAAGTTCATTTTTTTTTTCTACAATTAACAAATCTTGATGAGTAAAAGATTTACGGCCACACCATGAACCATAATATTTGCCTACAATAGTTAAGCCATTTTCTTTTATCCAATCAATTAGTACAGATTCTTGAAAACCTAAAGTCTTTTCTGGGAGTTCTGGATCTAAACAAAAACCACCTTCTACTTCATATACTAAATTCTGAGAACTCTTGCCATCAGTAATTAACTTTTCAGATTCAGAATTAATTAAAAAACAGGCAAATAAACACTTTCCTCCAACTTTTAAAACTCGCTGAATTTGATGCAGATAATGACGCATATCGATACTAGACAAATGAGTAAAAAAATTACTAATACAAATCGCATCAAAACTTGCTTCTGGATAAGGCAATGTAAATTCTCTCATAGGCAAAGTTCCCTCAGTATTATAAATAGGATGATAAATATTGTGCCATTGAAAGTTAAAGTTGGGCTTTCTGGAAGTAATTTCTTGCTGTGCCCAATCAATTACTTTTTCTGAAAATTCAATACCTTCATAACGCCCTCTAGGTGTTAAGTAATAAGTCAAACCGTAGGCAATGTCACCTATTCCACAGCCTATATCAAGAATACTATCTGTAGGTTTGATACCTGTTCTTTGAATTAAATATCCTAACCACTTGAAAGGATTAGACTGAAAGTTCAAAAAACTATTTCTATTAACTCGATCTATGTATTCTTTAGTAGGAAGCATCAAAGAAGGATTAAAGACATTAACTAAAATACAACCCTCATATTCTTCCGAAATAGGGGTTAAAATAATTAGGAGGTTTTGATAGTTTTCTGCGTGTGTTTTATTCAGAGGTATTTCTAGATTAAATCTCGCTTTTGCTGCTCCTTTTAATCTAGGATGAGCTTTTTTTATTCTCGGACTTTCTATTCCTAGAGTTTGTTTAAAGTCTCTATATTCTTCTCCTCCAACCCAAACTTTAAACCCACTAATAGGAAGCATATTTAAAGAAACTATCCAACCTGTTAATTTTAGGTATCGATCCTCAATGACTACTTTACCTATATTGCCAATATTTAGTAATAAGTTAGACTTTTCTAAATAGGAAGAGACATTACTATTATTTTTAGTAATTATCCCTAATGATTTCTTGAGTTGAGGAATATATCTGTGAATAGTTAAATCTTCTACTTCATTAAATATCACATCTTTTGACTCAAAATGAGACCAAGGTCTTGGTTCATTTTTAGTTGCCCTACCTCGCATCATTTTTTTCATACTTTCTTCTTTTGAGCGAGTAGTATAATGATTTATTCTTAGTTTTTTGATAGAATGCGTTGATGAAAAAGGTCCCTTAATTGGTTGTTTATTTTCTGTTACTACCCGACCTTCAGAAAATACAAATTGATGAGGATTTAGAGGACGAATTGTTTTTTCTGGATGCAAAATACATTTGATATGTTTATTCGGACCAAAACTACTTTTGCTTCGTTTAATAAAGTTTTCTATTTGTAATCCTTGGGGCTTTTTTTCATGTCCTGATGTACCGAAATTTAGCCAGTTAACTCCTAGAGCTGATACATCTGAAAATTCATCTATTATATCTGTTATCTTCTCCGCTACTGTGGGAAATAAAAATTCATCTAAATCTATAAATGCTATCCATTCTGAGTCATATCTGTGATTCTTTAAGCAATGAGTATAAGCTGACATTTGCCCTGGTTTGTCCGGCCAATAATAATAAATTACTTCTCCATTGTGGATATAGAGTTGCAAAATATTTTGAGTGTTATCTGTGCTGTTGTTGTCATATAAATAAAACTTTTCTACACCAACTAATTTATGAAATTCTAACCATTCTTCTAGATAAGGACCTTCATCTTTCATAATTGCACAAATACTTAATTTGCACTTTTCTCCTTTTTTGTTAAGGGAATCACTTTCTACCTCTTCTATTAATTTATTTGCTCCCACAGATTGGTCAATAGTCTCAGTATTCTCGATCATATTTAACTCAATATTTGTAAGTTCTATTTTTTTTAATGCTGCTTTTAGTCTCGGAATAAAACGTTGAATAGTTAAATCTTCTACTTCATTGCGATCGTGAGCAGCCGTAAATGTCATTGTTCTTTTTTTGGGAATTGTGGCTCTGCCACGTCTAACTTTATTAATCATTTATTCTTTAGAATGGGTGATAACTCTCAAACCTTTGATCGAGCCAAGAGGTACAAGGCTTTTATCTTTTAGTATGACTTGTAATGTTAATTCTGATTCTTTTGGTAAACCCATTAATTCTATTTCTGTCGCAAAACCACTGGTTTTTGCCTGCGGAATTTGGGGATAAACCTTTGCTACACCAGAACGTTGCTGATTAATTGGTACTGTTTTAATTACTTGACCATTGCTGATAATTTCTATTGCTACTGCTGGAGAATTCTTACCAACCACCCACCCTGCTAATTTAATTGTATTTTGATTAAAAATCTCCCCTTGTTTTGGTCTATCTAAATAGTATCCATGTAATAGATTTGTATCTGGCTTTAAGATTTTCAAACTAGAAATTTTAACTAGCATATTTTCTGAGCGATCGGGAAGAGTATTTGTGCTAGAAGAATCAGGAGATTTGATTGATATAGGTTTATTAGGAGTTGATTTAATATTTTCTGAGGTAGTTTCCTGCTGTAGAGATTGGTATTTTTCCAAGCTAGTTTTAACCTGACTCAATTTAGATTGATATGCGGATTTAATGCTTTCAAAAATCTGCTCGTATGGCTCTCTTTTAAATAAAGTTCCCTGTAGTTCTACAAAATCTAAATACTCTAGCCGACTAATAGTTTCTAAAGAATTCCATTTGGGCTGAAAATCTTTCCGCCATTGATTCCAGACCACAGTTTGTCCATGGTCGGGGAAAGTTGCAAAACTGAACTGAGGAAAAAAATCATGGATAGCAGCAACAACCTTGAAGACATCTCCCATCCAAGCTCCTGGTTTCTCTTGAGAAATTCGCTTGAGCTTGACACAATTCTGAAGTGATGGTTGAGCTTGAGCATAACTTCCTGGACAAGTATCATCGATTAACCAAATAGTCTTTGCATGAGCTAAAGAAACAGAGGCACAAAAGTCACGAAAAGTTTGTTCAAAAGTATGCAGACCATCTATATAAATTAAATCGAATGACTCAAACCCTTTGGCATGATTTTTGAAGAATTCATCACTGGTTACTTCCAGGAAAACTATATTCTCAGTAGCATATTCTTTAGTTTTGAATTGGAACTTTGGATCGACTGCTACTTTATTTTTGATATTAATAGCGTTGAAAGTTACACCCTTAGCTACCCCTATTTCCAGATAGTTGGATGATTGATTAATTGTAGCAAGTTTATTAAGGCGATCGCTCCTTCTTTTTAATACCATGTTCTGATTATAATTTTTTAAATTTGAACTTTCCTTTTTTTGGTTTTTACGCACTTCTAAATACTCTTCTAAAATCTCTAAATACCTAGCAGATTTGAGATTTTTAAATTGAGTTTTTACATTTTCTATATATGTCAGAACATCTGATTTTTCTTGAGCCAAGAATTTTTCTTCATCCCAGTCTTTTACCAAGGCAAAATTATGGTTTCTCAGAGATTCAACGACTTCGTATGGATTTTTATTGATGGGCTTTTTTATGATGATTTTCTTGATACCACTTCCCAATCTTAAGATATTCTCAGCATTTCCAGCTACAATATAGTTGCGACATTTACTGTAGATATGTGGATAATAAAACTGATTGTTTGGTCTTCTGGCAATACAGGCAATGTCAGCGTCTAAATAGTTGAGAAACTCTAAGGAATAGATAGCGCTCCCTTCACTAAATATGATTTTTTTGGCACTCATTAAATAAGCAACCTGTTCTAACATAGAATAATTTTCTGGCTTCAAGGATATATAACCTTCATCAACCAATAAACTTTCCCAATACTTTTCCCCTCCAATATGCTCGCTTAAAGGTATATGATTTCTGCCCAAAAACAGCTTGATCTCTCCTTTCTCTTTTCTCAAGTGATGGGTAGCATCAAAAATCTTTTGCTGTAGCTTTTCTAAATAGGAACGATACCAGTTTTTAGGTCCTAATGTGAACTCACTACCTGGTTCGGGAACGATCAGATTTTCAAAAGCACAATCATTTGTCACCCAAATACACTTGGTCAGAGGTATTTCTAGAATCTCCAAAGCTTGAACAAACCATTGAGGAGGGGTATAGTTGGTATCATTGGTATTTCGTCGTGGCAACACAGCAAAAACAATACCATCATGGATGTTCGTATTGAATGCCCATAAACGATGAATACCTTCAGTTAAAGCGTGTCCAAAGTGTGGACTTATAGAACCTCCATAAATATATGTACCAGGATAGAATTTGCAATTATTAAAATTATTAATATAATCGTCAACTTGTATGAATACGTCTTGGTATTTCATATCTTTTTGGATTTTGGGACGTCGATGACGGAATATCCCCGGCATATCCTTAGGAAAGACAACACCTCCAACCCAATTCCTAGGTTCAAGTCTTAATATTGGTTTAACAATTGCATTTTGTATTTGAAAAAGACGATTTTCTTCTTTTGCTATTGACACATCAGCAATAACTACATTTTCCTCAAAAGTTGATTGATTTTTTCCTAAATATATTGCTTCTTGTAATGGCTTTTCCCACCAATAAGTATGTCGAGTATTACTAACTGTTTTTGTAAATTGCCAATCTTTTAACAAATCTTGAGCTTGTTGATACCTTTCTCTTTGTGCATCATCCAACATTAATATTCCACCTGGTTTTAAAAGTTTAATTGATGCTTCAAAACATTTAACTCGATCGCGACCATCAACAATAATTAGATCTAAAGATTCTGCAGGAAACTTTTCGCATATTGTATGATATGGTCTTGCTAATAGTTTCATCTCTACTGGATGGCAATTTTTCTGCTTCTGAATCCGATCTTTAACTTGGTTAAACCACATACCGTCATGCTCAATAGAAGTCAGATTTTTAGTTAACTTAGATAGCCATATAGTAGAACCTCCACTGCCAAATTCCAGCACTTTAGCATCAGGTTTTTGCTTCAAGAAATTTTCTAAAAATTTGATAGCTTCTTTTGTCAATAAAGGAGTAGCTTTAATGTTTAATGATTTAGTATTGTTAGTCCGCATACAACCTATTGGCATTCGAGTTTCATCAGTAAATACTGCTTGTATTAGCCAATTAAATTTGGGTCGTAATTTCTTGACTGGGAAGTCTATACTAAAACCAATTTCTTTGACTTGGGGTGCTTCTGGATAACGTTTAGCTATATCAGGGCGTAGCTGATTAACAGAGATCTTTTTCAATATGCTACTCAATTCCACTATTTCTATAGCAACTACAGGACTCTTTTTTCCTAATACCCATCCAGAAATATTAATGGTATTTTTATCGTTAGTGTTTTCCTGAATGTCTTCGATTTTATACCCCCAAAATAATTCATCATATATTGGGTGAGAGTCTGCATCATAATTTTCAACAACTATTGTTGATGATTGAACAAAAGAGTTAATTACATTCTCTTCAACTTCCTGAAAAGTTTGCCTTGATTTGGAAATTGATTTGGAATCTAGTTTTGACTTAATTTGCTCTAACTCAGACTGATAGTTATGTAATTTTTCTTTGACTTGAGACAGGGAGATATGTTGTTTTTGTTCTTTGTTACCATTCATTTACCAATTAAATTTTCTACCTAAATATTCTTCTAATTTTTGATTATAAGCTTGAAAGTATTCAGCAAGATTTGAGCGGTTTTTTGGAGCTATTGGCTGATAAGATAGTTCATTATATTTCTTTTTATTAGTTACTTGATAATTAGGCAACCCCAAAAATTCAAAGACTTATTTTAGTATGACATCTGGACGATCATAAAAATCTTCACTTTTCAGAATTAAGAACTGTTCTCTGGGAAAAATACTCATCCATTTTTCTAATTGTTCAATGTAAATACCTCTTTAAAATCAAATTCGATTTAGTGCAGGATGGCAGTAATAACTGACCAGTTACAAGATCCTAAAAGCCTTACTAACCAATACTTTTGAATGGGCGAATTTTGAATGCATGACTTCCGCGTAGCGGCACTAGGCCGAAATAATAAAACATAGCAACCTATAATATCTTAAGTTCGTCACCTGACGCGATAAGTAGTAGTCTCTAATGAAGACAAATATGAGTAACTCATTCCCCATAACTCCACAAACTGCAAACCAATATTTCCAAGCAGGCAACCAAGCTTTAGCACAGAAAAAAATAGACTCAGCGATCGCCCATATTCAAAAGGCCATCGAACTTCATCCCAACTTGGCCTTGTATTACCAAACTCTAGGGGATGTTCTGGTTCAAATAGAAAAATGGGAAGAAGCTGCTACAACTTACCAAAAAGCGATAGAACTAAAACCTACTTCCGCATTGTCTCATCATAATTTAGGGAAAGTCCTGGAAAAACAAGGTCGGTTAGATGAGGCGATCGCTTCTTTTTCCCAGGCCATTAAGATTAATCCTAATTTCTCAGAATTCTATATTAGTTTAGGAGCAGCTTTAGTCCAGAAAGGCTTACTCTACGAAGCGATCGCTCATTTCCAAAAGGCTATATCCCTAGAACCTGACTCTAGTATGGCTCATCAAAATTTAGGGGTAGCTTTGGAAAAACAAGGTCAGATAGAGGAAGGGATAATCTGTTATCGAAAAGCAATTGAAATTGACCCTGGTTTCTGGGAAGGGTATCAAAAGTTAGGAACGGCTTTAACAAAATTGGGAGACTTCCATCAAGCGGCCGAAATTTATGGAAAGGCTTGCCAAATAATTCCTAATTTTGCTACAGTTTATCATTATTGTGGGGAAGCCTTGGCAAAATTGCATCGGTGGGATGAGGCTATTGCTGCATATCAGAAAGCAATTGGTTTATTGGGCGAGGATAAAAGTACCGCTCCTACGGCAGTAGTCTATCACCAGTTTGGCTATGCTCTAACTCAACAGCAGAAGTGGGAAGAAGCTATCTCCGCTTATCGAAAAGCAACGGAACTTCAGCCTAACTCTCCAGAAGTTTATCACCATCTTGGTTATGCTCTGGCTCAACAGCAAAAGTGGGAAGAAGCAACGGCAGCTTACCGGAAAGTTACGGAACTCCAGCCGGACTCCCCAGAGGTTTATCATTATTTGGGATATGCTCTATCCAAACTCCAACAATGGGAGGAAGCAGTTGTCGCTTACCGTAGAGCTTCGGAACTTCAACCAAACTCTCCAGATGTTTATCATCAGCTAGGTCATGCTTTGATTCAATTAAAGCAGAATGACTGGGCAGTGGCAGTGCTGCGCCAAGCAATAGAACTTAATCCTAACTTAGCTGAAGCTTATGGAGACTTGGGCAAAGCTTTGAGTAATATTAAACAGTGGAATGAGGCGATCGCTTCTTTCCAAAAGGCTATCAAGCTTAATCCGAATTTAGCTGAGGTATATGGCTATTTAGGGGAAGTTTATGCTGCACAAAAACAGTGGGATAAGGCTATTATTAATTATCGTCGCGCCCTGGAGCTTAACCCGAAGTGGCCAGAAGTTCACTATAGTCTGGCTTTAGCTTTGGCGCAGCAACAAAAATTTGATGATGCTATTGTCAGTTATCGCCAAGCTATTGAGCTAGGTGTTAATACAGCAGAAATTCACCATAAGTTAGGTCATACTCTCAGTAAACTAAAACGGTGGGAAGAAGCAGTAGTTAGTTATGGTAGGGCAGTAGAAATTAATCCTAATTCGGCAGCAGTTTATCATGTCCTGGGAGAAAGTCTTGTCCAACTAGAAAGGTGGGATGAGGCGGTGGTAGCTTATACGAAAGCTAGGCAACTTAATCCTAAATCTGCCGATGTTGCATACCATATTGGGGAACTAATGTCAAAGTTAGGTCGATGGGATGAGGCAGTGACTGCTTATGCTAAAGCTGTGGAGTTAAGACCATTATCGGCAAAGTTTCATTTTCAGTTAGGGGAAGCTAAGACTAAAAAAAATCCATTAAGTGAAGCAATAAGTTGTTATCGTCGTGCTTTGGAAATAGATCCTCATTTTTCTAAGGCTAAGAAAAAATTAGAAGAAGTTTTGTCATTTCAAAATGTTTTGAGAACAGGGGAACTTGGCAGTCTTAGTTTGTTAGGAGAAACAGAATTTGAAGGTTGTCTTGATTATGCAACTATCGACTATGTTTCTGGTTGGGCAAGAAATAAAAAAGACCCTGACAAAGTTGTATTTCTGGATATTTTTGTTGGCAATAATTTAGTCGGAACCTTAGTCGCGAATAAATACCGTCAAGATTTAGCTGAAGCTTTTGGTACTCACGGATGTCATGCTTTTGCTCAAAAAATTCCTCCTTCTTTACATAGTAATGGGTTAGTTGAAGTTAGTGTCAAGATTACAGAAACAGGTCAACAACTGAAAAATTCTCCTCAACCATTAGTAGTCGGACCGAAAGGTAAAAAACATGAAGTTAATCTCAGTTTCGAGCAGGGAGAAATTAATAAACTTATTTATCGTGTTCAAGGAGTCAGGAGTCAGGAGTCAGGAGTCAGGAGTAAAGAATTTAAAAGTCAAAATTTAAAATTCCAAAGTGAAGCAGGAGTCAATTCTCAATTCAAAAGTCAAAATTCAAAATTCAAAAGTGCGGAAAAACCAAAAGTAGCAGTAATTATTTTGAGTTTGAATGGAGCGAAACTCTTAAGTGAATTATTTGCCTCCTTTGAGCTTTATAACAGCTATGAAAAATTAGAATTAATAGTAGTTGACCACGGTTCAACAGATAATACTATAGATGTCTGTACCCAATGGTCAGAAAAATTACCAATTAAAATTATTGCCAGAGGAGAAAATTATTCTTTTTCCAACTCCAACAATGTAGGAGTAGATGAAACAAAAGCTCCTTTACTGTTATTTATGAATAATGATATTACCCTCTGCCAAGATATAATTCCTCAGATGGTAGAGCTAATTCAACAAGATGAAAATCTAGGAATGGTAGGAGTCAAATTATTAGATATAGTTAGCGATCGCTCTTTAGCTTTTCCTCCTACTCAACATTTAGGAGTGCAGTTATATTTCCACAGTCAAAATGAACCTTTTTATCCTTTTGAAATTCGATATGCTCCGCAATTATTAAAAATACAATCTGCTCCTTGGAAAGTACCTGTTGTTACGGGAGCATTAATGATGTGTCGGCGGGAAGATTTTCAGAAAGTGGGAGGTTTTAACGAAGACTACTTTTATGGTTATGAGGACGTAGACTTATGTTTGACTATCCGACAAAAATTAGGCAAAGAAATTATCAGTGCTAATCATTTAACAGCTTTTCATAATCGTGGTTTTTCTCGATTTAATAAAGGGAAAGAATTTACCCAGAAAATATTGAAAAATCGCCCAATAATAGAAAAAAGATACGCCTATTATTTACGCAGGAAACATCTACAAGATTATTTTGACAAAGGAATTTATTGGACTGGTCATCCTTTAACTATTGGGTTTGCTGTAACAGAAGCAGATATGGCAGCTTCCGCAGGAGATTATTTTACAGCGGTGGAATTAGGAGAACAATTAGTTAAAGAATTTGGATGGGATATTTATTATATTTCTGAAGGAGAAGATTGGTATGATATGACGCGATTAGATGTAATTGTTGTTATGCGCCATGATTATGATTTAGAAAGAATAGAAAATGCTAAACCAAGTTTAGTAAAAGTTGCTTGGGCAAGAAATTGGTTTGAGATTTGGGCGTCTCAAAAATCAGCAGGAGATTATGATTGTTTCTGGTGTTCTTCTCAAAAATCAGCAGATTATATTCAGCAGAAATTATTTAAACCTGCAACGGTAGTTAGAATAGCAACTAATGAGGAAAGGTTTAAAGAATTTAGAAGTGAGGAAGAAGGAGTCAGGAGTCAGGAGTCAGGAGTCAGGAGTGAAGAAGAATTCAGAATTCAGAATTCAGAATTCAGAAGTGAGGAAGAAGGAGTCAGGAGTCAGGAGTCAGGAGTCAGGAGTGAAGAAAAAGTTAGAACTGAACTAAGTAATAAAGTTTCAGAAACAGGCAAAAGTAAAGTAGGGAAAAATTCAGAAGTAGAAATTTCACAAGATTCAGAAAAATCCTTTTCTGAACTAGGTAATAAAATTCCCGAAGTCGGGAAAAATTCGGAAGTAGCAATTTTCAATCAGTCAGAAAAAATAAATTCTGAACCAGAGAAAAATTCTGAATTAGGAATTTCAGAAGAGTCAGAAAAAATCTCATCTGAAGTAGGTAATAAATTTCCACAAGTAGGTGAAAGTCAAGTCGAGAAAATTTCGGAACTAGCAATTTCAGAAGAGTCAGAAAAAATCTCATCTGAAGTAGAGAAAAATTCAGAAGCAGCAAATTTCAACCAATCAGAAAAAGTCAATTCCAAACTAGACAATAAATATAAATCTGACTATTGCTTCACAGGAAGTTTCTGGAAATATCCACGAGATATTATGAATTTGTTGGAACCGGATAATTTACCCTTTGAATTTGCTTTGTATGGCTATAACTGGGAAAAATTTGAGAAGTTTAAAAAGTACAATCGCGGACCTCTCCCTTATACAGATATGCCCAAAGTCTATGCTTCCACAAAAATAGTAATTGATGATGCAAATTCCGTCACAAAACAATGGGGTTCCACAAATTCGCGGGTGTTTGATGCCATTATGTCAGGTGCTTTAGTTGTCACAAATGGAGAATTAGGAAATCAAGAATCTTTCGACGGACTATTGCCTACTTATAATTCTCGCGAATCTCTCGAAAATTTATTACGAGAGTACTTCACAAATGAGGAATTAAGATTAGCCAAAGTTGCAGAATTACAGAAAATAGTCACAGAAAAACACACTTATAAACATCGTGCCCATACAATATTTTCTGCTTTGCGCGAAAAAATGAGTAATAGTTTCCGCATTGGCATAAAAATCGGAGTTCCTGACTGGAAACAAGCGCAAGAATGGGGAGAATATCATTTTGCCTTAGCAATGAAACGGCAATTTGAAATATTAGGTCATTCCGTCAGAATTGATATTTTGCCAGAGTGGGAAAATCCTCAAATATTTGGAGATGATGTGGCAATTACGATTCGCGGTTTGAGTCGTTATCAACCAAAGTCTTATCATATTAATTTGATGTGGAATATTAGTCATCCAGATAAAGTTTCCCTACAAGAATATGAACAATATGACCGAGTATTTGTGGCATCCCATTCCTATGCTGAGGAGTTACAGAAAAAGGTAAAAGTTCCAGTACAAACTTTACTCCAATGTACAGATCCAAATTTGTTTTATCCTGACAAAGAAGGTTATGAAGAAATAGGAGAAATTTTGTTTGTGGGAAATTCTCGGAAAGTTTATCGCCAGATAGTAAAAGATGCGGTGAAAAGTGGTTTAAAGGTAGATGTTTATGGTACAAACTGGGGTAATTTGTTGCCCGATGGTTATTTAAAAGGAGAATATATTCCCAATGAAATTTTACGACGTTATTACAGTAAGTGTGGCGTATTATTAAATGACCATTGGGATACTATGCGAGAAAAAGGATTTATTTCCAATCGTTTATTCGATGCTGCTGCTTGTGGAGCAACAATAGTATCTGACAAAATTGCAGGTTTAGAAGAAGTATTTGGAAATAAAATTTCTACTTATAATTCTCAGGAAGATTTGCCAAAAGTAGTAGAAGATTCTTTGCAGCAAAAAAGTCAGAATAGAAGAGAAAAATTAGACTTAGCAAAATATGTAAGAGAGAATCATAGTTTTGAGAAAAGAGTTAGGGAAATGCTGGAGGCGATCGTCACTTTACATCAGAAAAAAATGCAAAGTCCTAATTAAATGCGAGTTTAAAGTAATGGTTGGGTTGATAAAAATAAATTGCCTACTTATAAAAGGTTTTAATTTTACCCACCCCAACAATTTTTTTAACGTTTAATTATACCTACCTACTTACTATAAATAAATTCCCATAAAACAAATATTCATAGTGCGAAAAACATGACAGCTATAACCATCAACTTTAACAATATCCTCAAACTTAACGACGACCAATTCTATCAACTATGTCGAGATAATCCCGAAATTAAATTTGAACGTAATATTAGAGGAGAAATAACAATTATGCCACCCACTGGAGGAGAAACAGGAGAATATAACGCCTCTCTTATTGCTGATTTTGTAATATGGAACCGTCAAACAAAACTAGGAAAAGTATTCGATTCCTCCACCTGTTTCAAACTTCCCAATAATTCCAATCGTTCTCCTGATATATCATGGATTCAATTAGAAAGATGGAATAAACTAACTCCCCAACAAAGAGAAAAATTTCCTCCTATCGCTCCAGATTTTGTATTAGAATTAATGTCACCTTCTGACACTTTAAAAGATATACAAAAAAAGATGCAAGAATATATGGATGGGGGAGTAAAATTAGGTTGGCTAATTGATAAGAAAAATCGTCGTGTGGAAATTTATCGCCAAGGAAAAGAATTAGAAATATTAGACTCTCCCCCAAGTTTGTCAGGGGAAGATGTATTACCTAGTTTTCTTTTAGATATAGAGTTATAATTATCAGCTTTTCCAATATATATCAAGAAAAAATTTATGAATATATCAACCAAAAATCATACCTCTCGTAATAGCCCAAATCATCCCAATGGCATTAAAAAAGTTCAAGTGGGTTGTGGACCCCATAATATCATGGCTGATTGGTGGAATGTGGATATTCGCCCCTTTCCTGGTATTGACCAAGTGATGGATGTGACTAAACCTTGGCCTTTTAATAGCTTGGAATATGTCTACGGGGAACATTTTCTTGAACATCTAAGTCTCGAAGGAGCGATCGCTTTCCTAAATAACGTTTGGAAAAGTCTTAAACCTGGTGGAATAATTCGACTTTCTACTCCTTCTCTAGAGTGGGTACTTTCTACTCATTTTAATTTGTCAGAAACTAATCCACAAAAACGGATTGATTCTACATTTTCTATGAATCGTGCTTTTCATGGATGGGGTCATCAGTTTCTTTATTCCCAAGATTTTTTACAATCTTTACTTGATAATTTAGGATGGCAAAAAGTCGTATTTTGTGAATATGGTAAAAGTGAACATTCAACTTTGAAAGGTATCGAACGTCATGGAAATTATCGAGTTGATAATGGGTATCCTAACGTTTGGATTGTGGAAGGTACGCGGGGAGAAGATCGTTCAGAGTCTAGTGTTTTGTCTTATCAAAAATTACTCGATAAGTCTTATGTGAGTTATGTTAGGTCTGGTCATTAAGTTAATTTAAATTAGAGATTTTTCTATTTAATTGCTAAAGCTGTAGCATAATGATTTTCACCCAATTCCGAACACAAATCATCTATAAGCATTAAAAAGTCTAACAGATGTTTATCTTTTGATTCATCAAAATTATGGAGAATATCAGACAATGCTAGATGGTAAACTACCCCACCAGTGAAGGTGATTTCAGCTTGGGGAAAATATTTTTTTATAGAGTCAATAATTCTTTCCGAGTCTGCTGCTTCTGAAGGGTCAATTTGAATCATACGTTCCACACTATTTCGGGTCAGAGTTTTTGGCAGTAACTGACTAGGGTTTTTGGGATTAGCTAAATATTTTTCTGGTAGAATACTTCTGACTTTAGAAGCAACTTCTAACATTTTATCTGACCACTGCATCCTGTTTGGACCTACATAATCATCCATATAAAATATTCCCCCTTTTTGGAGAACTTCATAACTCCATTTAATCGCTGCTTCTACATCTAACATATGGTGGAGAGAATTATTCCAGTGAACAAAATCAAAACAGTCTTTTTCTCTAATAATTTCTAAAGCATCACCTTCAATAAAAGTTACTTTATTTTCCACACCAAACCTAGTTGCTAATCTCCTTCCTTGCTCAATTCTAACTTTAGAAACCTCGTAAAGTTGAAATGAAGAAACCAAACCTTGACTAACTAAAGTAATTTCTTTTTGTCCGTTGCCACATCCTACAGATATACCACGAGAAAAAGGATAGCGATCGCCTGCAATTTCTTTAGCTTTCTGGGTAATACCTTGAGAAAACCCATCCAGTGGGAGACCTGTAATTTTTTTGTTTATGTGTTTAATTATATTTGGACTTTGCCACCATCTTAAACGTAAATTTTGGGCTTGCTGACTTTTTTTTGTCACGTCAGACCAATGAGATGCTACTTTTTTTTGTTCTTCATTTTTGTGATTTTCCATCGTTAGTTTTATCCTTAATTAATATTCAATTCAGATTTGAAATTTTTTTAATAGACTGGATAGGTTTTTTAATAAACTTTATCCTTGACGTAAGGGTGATATAGTATTATACTTTACATTCTCATGTTCGTTAGCTGGTATTAGTTTATCTATATTAATAGGTCAATAAGGAAATATTTGTGGTATTTTATTAGGAAAGATAAAACCTCTGGCCTAATAACTATTTTTTTGACAAAGTTCCTGGATAATTATTATGTTAGTTATCTTATTTATTTATAGTTATTAATTAATACTTTTATCGATTTTTATTCAATTGAATTATTCTCATTATATTATTAACTTTTAACTCAATTAAATATGTCACAACAAAAAAAATATGCAGATAATTTAAAAAAAATGAGACTAGAATTAGATCGAATGCAATTTAGAGTAGCTCAGATTAAAACTGAATTACATGAATTTCAGTCTCAGTCTCATTTAGTACAAAAGCAAAGTATACAAAATAAGTCTAAAATAGCTCCTAACAACTCAAATTATGAAGTCATACAAAATAAACCTTTAGCAACTAATGGATTTTTGGAAAAAGTAGTTGTTAGAAATCAAGTATTGTACCTAGAAGGATGGGTAGTTTCATTTGATGAAGGTTTAGCTGATGGCTTCAAGGTGTCTATCTCAGGTCAAGAAAAACATAATTTTGAACTAGAGTTAGAATTACCTAGTCCTCATCATATTAAACAAGCATTTCCCCAGTTAAAGAATATTGAGAAGGCAGGATTTTGTATCAAATTACCATTCAGCTCTAAACATCAGAATTGGCAAGATACTCTGATTATATTGACACCTTTATTTAGGGGGCGTGAAGGACTTATTTTAGTAAATTTACCTCAATCTTCTATACCTATCCCAAGTACAGATTATCTCAAGTGGACTGGTGGTGGTGGAGAACATGGGGCATTTTTGAGAAACTCTTTTGCTTTTCTAAGTTATTTTATCCAATTAGCAGGATTAAAACAAACAGACCGCGTTCTAGAAGTTGGATGTGGTTTAGGAAGAATGGCTTATGGTCTAGCTCACTACTTAAAGCCTCCAGGTAGTTATGAAGGTTTCGAGATTATGGCTAGGTTTATTAAGTGGCCTCAACAAGAAATATCAACACGCTGTCCTCATTTTAATTTCCGTTTGGTTAATATTTATAACCATCACTATAACCCTGGTGGAAATGTAAAAGCAAAAGATTTTGTTTTTCCTTATGAAGATCAAAGCTTTAATTTCGTCTTTTTGACCTCTGTATTTACTCATATGCAAACTGAGGAAGTGCGTCATTATTTAGAGGAAATATATAGAGCATTGAAGTGGGGTGGTAAGTGCTTGTGTAGCTGCTTTTTACTTAATGATAAATCAGAACAATTGATCACTGAAGGAAAAAGTGGATTTCAATTTGTACATGAGTTGAATGAATGTTTTACAACTAACCCTAGTAACCCAGAAGCTGCTATTGCTTTCAAGGAATATTTGTTACTAAAATGGATATCAGAATCTGGCTTTGCTGTTATCAGTAAATACTATGGATCATGGTGTGGTCGAGATAAGTATACCAGTGGTCAAGATATCTTAATTATTGAAAAAAAGGATAGAATAGATAAGAATATTTGAAAATGGAACGCGAAACAGCAAAGATTTATTTAAAAGAAGAGAATAAACTCAAGTGTCTGGGAAAATTAAAAGAGGCGATCGCTTCCTACCGCCAAGCTATAAAAATTAATCCCTAATAGAAAAAATACTGATAAATTTAGACCAGGAGATTTAGATTTAGGTGATGTCAAGCTCAGAAGAAAAATACTCCCGTCTTAAACAAATTAAGATGGAATTAAAAGAATGGCAAGAAAGACTCAAGCAGATCGAACTAGCTGTGGAGCGATCGCATTCTTCTATTCATAACTACTGGAAATATCTGTTTGTCTGTGGTTGCGCTCGTTCTGGGACTACAGCAATAACGAAACTTTTAAATGCTCACCCTCTAATTGCTATTGGAGTTGAAAGGTATAAGCATTGTGCAAAGCAAGATCTAATTCACAAACTTAGTCCTGCTTTATTTAAACTATCCGTATTTTTTGATATTAGAGAAGAGCAAACTAATATAAATCCTCAGCATCAAGCTTGGGAAAATCATTAGAAATATTTTGATGAAGAATTGAAAGAATAGTTTAATAATAATCAAACTATTCTTGGTGATAAATTTCCACATTACTATGAATTTTATCAAGAAATAGATCAGCGATTCGCATCGGCAGGAGTAAAGTTTATTTTTATGCTAAGAGATATTAAAGATGTTGCTTTATCTGATGATGCTAGAGCAAGAAATAAACATGATATGGGTTGGTCTAGAAATCGAAACTATAAGTCCGCTGTTTCAGATTGGAATCAGTCGCTCCTGAATACCTGGAACTATCTAGAAAGTAATAAGCGAAACAACTTATTTGTATGTGAATATAAAAAATTATTCTCCGGCAACGATAATTACTTTTATTTTTTGCTTAATTTTCTAGAAATTGAGGAAAATAAAAATATGTATATATATTACAAGTCAATAACAAAAGATTGGGACAGGTTTAAGCAAAGAGAAAAAATTATAGACAAAGATAAGTTAGCGTATATAGAAGAAAATAGTAACTACTTTTTAAGAGATAAAATACTTCAAATCACAGCTCATTTAATTGAATAATCAAAACAGATTTTTTTCCATTAGTATCTATGTTATAACTGTAAAATTTTGCTTATTTAATAGCAATTGCAGTTGCATAATGAGTTTCACCTAATTCCGAACACAAATCATCTATAAGCATTAAAAAGTCTAACAAATATTTATCTTTTGATTCATCAAAATTATGGAGAATATCAGACAAAGCTAAATGGTAAACTACCCCACCAGTAATAGTTATTTCAGCTTGAGGAAAATACTTTTTTATACTATCAATAATTCTCTCTGAATCTGCTGCCTCTGAAGGATCGATTTGAATCATACGTTCGATACTATTTCTAGTCAGAGTTTTTGGCAGTAACTGACTGGGGTTTCTGGGATTAGCTAAATATTTTTCTGGTAAAATACTTCTAACTTGAGAAGCAACTTCTAACATTTTATCAGACAACTGCATTCTATTAGGACCCACATAATCATCCATATAAAACATCCCCCCTTTTTGGAGAACTTCATAACTCCATTTAATCGCTACTTCTACGTCTAACATATGGTGAAGAGAGTTGTTCCAGTGAACAAAATCAAAACATTCTTTTTCTCTAATAATTTCTAAAGCATCACCTTGAATAAAAGTTACTTTGTTTTCTACACCAAACCTAGCTGCTAGTCTCCTACCTTGCTCAATTCTAACTTTAGAAACCTCGTAAAGTTGAAATGAAGAAACTAAACCTTGACAAACTAAAGTAATTTCTTTTTGCCCGTTTCCACACCCTACAGATATGCCACAAGAAAAAGGATAGCGATCGCCTGCCATTTCTTTAGGTCTCTGGGTAATACCTTGAGACAACCCATCCAGTGTGAGACCTGTAATTTTTTTGTTTATGTACCTAACTATATATGGACTTTGCCACCATCTCAACCGCAAGTGTTGGCTTTTTTTGTTTTTTTGAACAATATCAAACCAATAAGATGCTACTTTTTTTTGTTGTTCATTCTTGCTGTTTTCCATCCTTGGTTTTATCCTTTTGATCTTAAATTCAGGTTTGAGATTTTTTCAATTTTTATGATTGAGCAAAGTTATGCCTAATTCTTTCAAAGATATTCTCGTATGCTTCTCTTTTAAACAAACTTCCCTGCAATTCTACAAAATCAGAATACTCTAGCCGACTAATAGTTTCCAAAGAATTCCATTTAGGCTCAAAATCTACCCTCCATTTGTTCCATACTACTGTTTGACCATGATGTGGAAAAGTAGCAAAACTGTATTGCGGAAAAAAATCATGGATGGCAGCAACAACCTTAAACACATCACCCATCCAACTTTTATTTTTCTCTCCAGAAATTTTCTGGAGCTGTCGGCAGCGCTGTAGGGATGATTGTGCTTGAGCATAACTTCCAGGACAAGTATCATCAATTAACCAGATCGTCTTAGTATGGGCACAAGAAAGGGATGCACAAAAGTCCCGAAAAGTTTGTTCAAAGGTATGAAGACCGTCTAAGTAAATTAGATCGAATGGCTCAAACCTTTTGGCATGATGTCTGAAGAATTCATCACTAGTAACTTCTAGGAATAGTACATTTTCAGTGGCATATTGAGCGGTATTAAATCTGAACTTTGGATCGACTGCCACTTTATTCTTGATCTTAATTGCATTGAAAGTTTAGATACTCCTATTTCTAAATAGGTAGATAGCTGATTAATACTAGCAATTTTGTTGAGGCGACCGCTACGGCTTTTGATATCTATGTTATCAGATTTTTGAGATAGTTCTAAGTTATTAGACATTGGAGCGACTGAATTTTCTTGGGGTTGTTTTAATGAGGTTTTACGCATTTCTAAATACTTTTCTATAATCTTTAAACAATATACTGCTTCTTTGTTTTCTAATGCTGTATATCCCTGAGCTATGTATGACATAATATCAGATTTTTCTTGATCCAAAAAAAAATTTTCATGCCAGTTTTTTAGCAAAGCAAAATTATGATTTTTCAGAGATTCAATAATTTCGTATGGACGTTTGCTAATTGATATTCCTTTTCCTCCTTTTTCCATGTTATAAGACCCTAATTGTTCGCAATTTTCAACATTGCCTGCAACTATATACTTATTACACTTATTGTATATATGTGGATAGAAATGTTGATTATTACCTCTTCTAGGTATACAAGCAATGTCAGTATCTAAATAGTTAATTAATTCTAGGAGATATATAGCACTTCCTTCAGTAAATATAATTTTTTTGGTATTTACTAGATAAGAAAGTTGTTCAAGAAAATTATAATTTTCAGGTTTAAAAGATATATAACCCTCATCAACTAATAGACTTTCGAGATACTTTTCACCTGCAACCGATCCATTAAGTGGAATATGACTTCTACCTAGAAAAAGCTTTAGATCGGTTAAATTTTTTCTCAAATTATGTGTAAGATTCAAAATTCTTTCCTGTAGTCTCTCTAAATAGGGGCGATACCATTCCTTAATTCCTAGTAATAATTCACTACCTGCTTCTGGAATCACTAGATGTTCAAACATACCCCGATCGCTAACAAAAATACACTTAGCCCCTGGTATACCCATAACATCTAAAACTTGATCGAACCATTGAGGGGGGGTATATGTAGGGAGAGACACTCGTCGTGGTCTAGGGGATAACACAGCAAAAACTATCCCATCATAGGTACTAGAATTAAATGCCCACAAACGATGAATACTTTCAGTTAAAACGTGCCCAAAGTGTCCGTTAAAAAATCCTCCATAAATATATCTACCATGATAATATTTTGAATTATCAATTTGAGAATCATTGGTATTGGCACTTTGAAAGTTTTTATCTACGTACTTTGGTCTACCTCCACTATCACCACGCCGATGACGGAATACTCCGGGGATATTATTCGGAAAAATAGGCCCTCCGGCAAATTCAAACCGACCGCGAAAAATTTGGAATCTTTCAACAATAGCATTTTGTATTTGGAAAAGTCGAGAATCATTTTCTCCATCTATTTTGTTTTGATTATTTTTGGATACTTCTTGAATTTCTGGTTCTGAGACTTGACCGCTAGAGTCTTGAGTCTGAGATTCTTCTAATAGTACCATTGTCTGTTTTAGTCGAGAGTTTAGAGTTTCGAGTTTATGGCGGATTTTTGTTAGCTTATCAGAACAATTGTTGATATTTTTATCGTTCTTTTTTGGTGACTTTTTTTCTTTATTTATGCGTTCTTCTCTATTTTTTAATGCTGCTTGATAAAATTCAACATCATCACTATTAATTTATTCTAATTTATGTATAAGTTTTGGCTCTGATAAAATGTTTTGTATTTTTTTTTCATAATTTGAATAAGTATTTTTATTAGTATACTCAATATCAAAATCACCCCATCCTAGTTGTTCTTTTAGTTCGTTCAAATCTTCTTTAAATAACTCTTGTATACCTACAAAATAAAAATCAGTAACTTCTCTTCTATTCAAAAATCTTGAGGTTATATTTTTAATATCTGGTAGCTGGGCGAATTCCAATAGGCTAATTTGATTTTCTACTAACAAACGCTGGGAAGTATTTTCAATTTTATTTAGTGGGTGATTTAGCCAAAAAAAGTAGTGAGAAATTAATCTATGAATCGGGTGTCTAATCCAGGCAATTTTTTTTGCTTCTGGGAAATATTTTTCATACTTATTTACACCAAAATGACCGTGAATTACTTTGATTTGACTTTTTCTAGCTTCCCACTGACTATTGAATTTTTTTCGGTGTGCTCCAGGATAGTCAACGATAACTGACTCAAAACCATAAACTTGTTCTAAGACTTTTTTAAAAGCTGTTCCTGCTGTTTTAGGCACATGGACTGAAATAATTTCTAATTGTGAACCTTCTGTATTCATACTCTATTTATTGCTTGATGATCTAGGAATTCTTCAGTTTGTTTCTAATGTTTTGAAACTGAGATTTGATTTGTTCCAGTCTCTTTCGTGTTGATTCTGTTTCCTTAAAAAAATTAGAATTAGTGGGTGTTAATGGCGATTCAGTTTTAATTTGAGGCTTGATAGTTTTTGGCAAAGGAGATGCTTTGTCTTTACCACTAAGATTATAACCAAATTCCTGTAAAGCTTCTTGGCAAACTTCAGTACAGAAAGTTTGTAGAGAAGAATCTAAGTCTTGTCGCCAACGCCCAATAGATTCTTGAGGGTTAGCAGAAGTACGATGTCTTTTTAACTGAGGTGTATCTTTAGAAGCTACTTCTAAAATTTTAGAAATAGTTGAACTGCTATTATCCAAATTCAAATACTCAAAGATAGAACTCAAAGTTTGTTCGGGAGTTAAAATTAAATCTTCGTAGCGTACTAAATGTGTTTGTTCTTTTCTTTCCCTCCATAATTGCAGCATATTTGCAGCAGTAGACTTAATTGTAGTTCGGATATATTCGCGATCGCTTTTAAAACGTTGACGGCCAAAATCAACATATCCTCTCTTGGTATTGAAAGCTGCCACCGAGCAGGCCATATCACGAAAGTCACGAACTAGAATAATTTCTCGTGCTTGAGGATAAAGTTCAAGCAATAGTGTTCTATTTAATTTTAGAAGAAACTTTTCTACAAAGTAAAAGTTAGAGCTATTATCCAAGAGTGGGGTCAATACTTTACCTTGCTGAATAGCTATATTTTCATAGAACCGATCTATATTTTGACGACAAAAATCAGCTAAATTTTCTATGTAATTAAGTCCTAGCCAAGAAGAATTTAAACAGCTACTAATATTGTAATTATGATAGGTGTTTGGCCCTGTCCGGTAAAACTCGTCATAGTTGAATCCTAATTTTTCTTGGTCAGGACTTACGCAAAGACACTATATATAGTGCATACCCTTAAAGGTTTATCTATATTGGCTATAGCTTGAAAAACAAAATATAAAAAAATTAAAAAATTGAACTTAAATTACTTTAGTTGTGATACTAGATTAGTATGAAACCAACTATTTGTCAACACTTTGAGAATAAACTTTAATTATATAAAATATTGTCAGTATTTAATAAGTAGTCACAAAAATTACACTCTCACAAACCTTGCTGACGATCTAGAAACAGTGAGCCACGATAGCGTAGCTTTGCGTCAGCAATCAAATTAATCGTTACTTAAAAAATATTGATTTAGCAGCAGAAAATTTGTGGCAAAATGTCAGGGAGGAAATTGTAACTTCTGAAGATGGTTATTTGCTGCATTAATGATACAGTTTTTAATAAAGAATACTCCCAAAAAATAGAACTTGTCCGAGGTCAGTATAACGGTAACGAACATAGGGTAGTCCGTGGAATAGGAATAGTTAACTGCTTATATTTTAATCCTCAAATAGAACGATTCTGGATTTCGCGATTATCGTATTTATGCTCCAGAGAGTGATGAAAAGAGTAAAATAGATTATCATTTTCTTTGTGGGTTTAATACCCCACCGTCAACGGGGGTGTTCACGCATTACTTGGGGGAGCGAATCCATAAGTAATTTTCCTCCTGTCTCCTGTCTCCTGTCTCCTGTCTCCTTCTTCAAGTATAATAAATGATAATTGATGTGGTAAAACAGAATAAAATAGCAGTAAAAACAGTATTAATGGAGAGCTGGTATCCAACCAAAAGACTTATGGCTTTAATAGATAACTTAGGTGAAATTTACTATTTTCCATTGAAAAGTAATCCCGCGCGTAGACGATACTGGGGGTGTAAAAAAATATCAAAAACTAGAATAATTAACATGAAATGACGGGGAATTAGTATCAGGAAAAATTATTAAAATTAAAGGCTTTCCTAGAGATAAAAAAATCTAATTATTTTGGTTTACTGTTTCCGCCAACAGAACAGAATATATTGCTACTAACGACCTGACTCATAAGAGTACAGATGACGTTGATTTTGAGATTCGCACCTAGATGGAAAATTGAGGAGTTTTACGCCAGAATTAAACAGCTAACAGGGCTGGAGTTTTGCCAATGTCGTCGAGGAAAAATTCAAAAAAATCATATTGCTTGTGCTATGTTGGTGTGGAATCATTGGAAAAAAATGGCAAATGTTATGGGAAAAACTATTGATCAACTAAAACATCAATTATTATCCAAATATAAGCGTATCTGAACTCAAATATCCTACAATTAAAATGATAGTTGTTTAAGTTTGTATGGATTGTTTAGAATGAGCAAGGCTGGGTGATAGCTATAAATTTTCAAGCGTTAGCGGAGCTTTGCGTCAGCAATCGCCTAAATAGGAATCTGTATAATCGGTGGGCGGTTCGATTCTCCGAGCAAGTGAAATTAACTCTCAAACAATGGATAAAATATCAATAAGACCGCTCCTATCTGCTGCTATAAAAACACAAATACCAGCAATCCTTTATAGAATTTTTGTCAGCATTCAGCTATTAGCAGTCAGTTTTTTTTATTCAGAAAACAGTCTGATTTAAGCTGAAAATTATTTCTAATAAAAGATGATAATAAAAAGAACAGGACTTACACATTTTTATGGTAAAAAAAACTATATATATAGTGTTTCTCAAATTAGTGAGATACAGTTGTTTTTCTTTTTTTTCTATCCCCTGTTGATCGAATTACTACTCCCTACTCCCTACTCCCTATTCCCTAAAACAAACTAATGCGCGTACCTCACCAATATGAGAATTGCTATACCATAGTGCTATAGTTTTAATTTACTATATGTAGTAGCTTTGCGTAAGTCCTGAAGAAATTAAGAAGGTTAGAGAATTAAGATAATTTTCAGCAAGAATGTAATATAGACCGCAAGAATTAGCAAGACAAAAAAATATTTAGCTCTTATTATCTAATTTAAGCTCTCATCCGAAATTTAACGGAGAGATAAATAATTTGATCGGGAAAAAATAATGAATATAAATAGTAAGACTTGGCTGAATATTCGTGGAGCGATCGCTGCAGCAATAGCGGTAACATCTACCTTTGCTATGGCATCTACAGCAACAGCAGCAAGATTAAAAGTTACGGTAGAAAATGTTGCTCCCACTAATGGTTTCTTTTTCTCTCCATTATGGGTAGGTTTTCACGATGGTAACTTCGACATTTTTGACTTAAACCAACCAGCACCCGCATATCTCGAAGCATTAGCAGAAGATGCGAATACAGGACCGATCACCACTGCTTTTGCTAATAGTGGCGCAGGGGAGACTCAAGCTACAATATTAGGCCCAACAGGCCCATTTCAGGTGCTTACTGCTGGCGATCGCGCTTCTATGACATTTACTCTAGATGGTAGTCTAGCTAGCAGTCGCTATTTCAGTTATGGAGCAATGGGTTTACCAAGTAACGATGCTTTTATTGCTAACGAAAACCCATTAGGGATAAGAATTTTTGATGAAGATGGCAAATTCTTGGGTGCTGATTTTATTGTTACTGGCGATCGAGTGTGGGATGCAGGTACAGAGGTCAATGACGAAATACCAGGCAATACTGCAGCTCTTGCTCAAGCGACTCCTAACACAGGTGTGGATGAAAATGGAGTTGTCACCTTTCACCCTGGTTTTCTCGAAGGTGGTAATATTTTAGCAGCAGCACCTAATGGTGATTTTACCGCTCCAGATTATCAGATCGCACGGATAACTATTGAATCAGTACCTGAACCTACAACTACTTTAGGATTATTTGCTTTTGGTGGATTTTTATTACTGGGAAATTTGTTCCATAAATCTTTTAAATAGTTGGCGTTGGTGAAGCGCGTGTATGATATTAATCTTAATTATTCAGGAGTCAACCCACCCCTCGCCCCTCCCCCTCCCAGGAGGGGAAGTCAGGAGACAGGAGTCAGGAGGGAAGAAAGAAGAAGAAAGAGCAGTAGAAGGAGAAAGTTTTTTGGTCACGGAGCAGGGAACGGAGTTCTATCGCGCTCTGCTCCTGAGATGATATCATACCTCAAATCACCAACGCCAATAAGTAATATCATATCCGTTTAATTGGACATCTCCAGAACAGATGGAACAGGGAACAGGGAACAGGGAACCCACCCCTCGCCCCTCCCCCTCCCAGGAGGGGAGTAATTGATAATTTATAGATAAAAATTGATTTTATTTTTGTTTTTTGGAGATGTCTATTAGTGACCAAAAAATTTCCTCTTCTTCCCTTCTAACTCCTCTATTATTTCAACTATTAAACCGGACATGATATAACATCTAATTATTTCAAATGCTTTACTTGAGCTGAAATTAATTTATTCAAACAATTCGCAACTTCAACTCGATGACATCTAGCTGGATCTAGTTCAGCACATAGTAAGAAAATATTTCCTTGAGTAACAATTTCTGCAATTTCAGACAAATCTGCATCTACTTTTTCAGGGGTAGGTGAAACCCAGTTTGCTTTACCTGATGTATTTCCTAAAGAAACTTTGGATATATATTGAATATTTTTGGAGTGGCAAAGATTTTCTATTTTGTCTCCATACCACTTGCGACTCCAAGCACGAGGACTTTTCCTCACATCAATCACACACTTAACATCAAAATTTTGTAGGTATTCTAAAAATTCACTGTAATCTTTACGATTTCCATAGCCAAATGTCAGTATATATTTATTTGAAAATTTCTCTGAAATATTCATTGTTTTTTCTCTATTTAGAACAAGCTTAATTGAGTAATCATAGGAGGATAAACTACGCCTATAATCATAAAATAATTTTTGTAGTTTTTTAAATTACCTACTATAAAGTATAGGTCTTTCTTGTTCATAAATTCAACCTCTAGCTTTTGTCTTACTTTTTCTACAGCTTCTTTTTCCTTTCCTATTTGAGTCGAACTCAAAGATTTATCTCGACATTTTCGATAAAGCTCTTGAATTTCCCAGTCACTAATACTATAGCGATGTTTATCTCCATCTTCATCAATAAACTCATATCCAAACTTATAAGGTATTTTCTCCAGTTCTACTGTTGGTTCAAACAAATCTAACTGATCTAATACAGCTTGCTGTTTTGGTTTCCAATTACGTTCAGTTTCCTGACAAAAATATTTTTTAATAATTTTTTGCTTGATTATTCCTAATGATTTATCTTGATTTTTTATTTCTTTAATTGACTTAAATTGTAGTGGCAGTAAAAGTTTTTTTCGTTCCTCCCAATTATTACTTGTTTTAATTTTTCTCAAAACCTCTATAGAAGAATCATTTATACGAAAACTTTCTGGCGTATAATCTCGATCATTTTTTTCAATTAAAGCCATAATAATAGACCATCTAGGATAGCGCTTATCAAAATCCAATTGTCGAAAGCGAATAGGATAAATTCTAATCCACTCAAGAGGCTGTTCATCTTCACTCAGCAATATTCCTGCTGTACAGACAGTTTATTGATATTTTTTACTAATTGAAGGGTATGTTTTAGTAGCAATTAGTATTTTTTTAATTCCATATTATACAATCTTAATTTATTACCGAATAATTAAAGTTGAAACCCTCTGCTTTAAAAAAGAAATAAAGAAAAAAAATCCTATTTACTAATCAGATCAAATCTGCTGAATTCGATATAAAAAAATGTTTAATCTTCAGCTATTAGCAAATATTTCTAAATTCTCCTTCCTCCTGTACGTTTTATCCTGTAAAATCTTACTTTTGTGAGGGCGAATGCCATTCGCCCCTACGACTTCCGTGAAACGGTATAATATCATGTCCGGATAAGAGCGTGATCAAAAAAACTTTCTCCTTCTTCTTCTTTCTACCCTCCTGTCTCCTGTCTCCTATCTCCTGACTCCTTCGTCGTTTATTTATAATTGTTCAACCGGACATGATATAACTATATCCCTTCACAAAGAAGCCGATCGCTTTCTTTAACATCGGGACTATTCTGCAAATAGTCGTGAACAATATCACAACCCCGCGCCAATAAATTATCTAAATCAAAGTTCCACAATATTGCTACCCGATCCTTACCAACCGCACCGAGCATTTTACCATCTGGACTAAAGCTAACATCCATTACCCCTTCTCGAATACCTGCTAGACTCACCAACTCTTCACCATCAACAGTCCAAATTTTTACCGTACCGTCATCACTACCACTAGCGATAATTTTGCCATCAGGGGTAAAACTCAGACTATTTACTTGACCCTGGTGTCCTCTGAGAGTAGCGATCGCTTGACCTTCAGGAGTTAATAATTTAACTGTATTATCAGAACAAGCTACAGCAAGAATTTTTCCATTTGCACTAAAACTAACTTTCTTGATAACATTACACAACCCTTCAATCTTTCCTAGTTCCTCACCTTCTATGCTCCATATTTTCAGAACAACCTGACTCTCACCCCCAAAACCAGCAGCAGCGATGGCTTTTCCATCTGGTCTAAAAGTCACAGTTCTCAGTTCATCAATACCTCCTGGAATAGTCAATAGTTGTTGACCGCGAATATTCCACAATTTAATTGTTTGATCTAAGCTAGCAGTTGCCAACATTTTACCATCCGAACTATAGCTAATACTATAAACCCGATCTTTATGCCCGGAAAGAGTCGCATTTCCTAAACCTGCTAAATTCCAAACTATTCCTATTCCATCAGCACTTGCAGAAGCCACTGTTTGACTATCGGGACTAAAGATCAAGCTATAAATACCGCGTTTATGCCCTTTTAAACTTGCTAACTCCTCTCCATCTCGACTCCAAATTTTTACACTCCGGTCGTAACCCCCAGTAGCGATCATCTGAGCATCTGGGCTAAAACTAATAGCTGTGATATAACTGGTGTGTCCTTTGAGAGTAGGCAATTTTTGTTCTTGAAGATTCCAAAGTTTAATCGTGTTGTCAGCACTAGCAGAAGCAAGAGTTAATCTATCATTACTCAAACTGAGACTACTAACCCAGGTACTATGACCTTTGAGAGTTGCTATTTCTCGACCATAATGAGTCCAGAGTTTAATTGTTCCATCAGAACTTCCAGAAGCAATAGTTTTGCCATCAGCACTAAAGTTAACGCTAACTACTGGACTTTTATGACCTTTGAGAGTGCCCATTTTTTTACCATCTATACCCCAGACTCTCACAGTATGATCCCAACTAGCAGTGGCAATAGTTTTACCATCTTGGCTCACACTCACACTCAAAACTCTGTCTTTAAAGCCTTTGAGAATAGCCAATTGTTCGCCTTGAGAATTCCATAACTTCACCGTTTTATCTTCACTAGCAGAGGCTAATACTTTACCATAGCTGACACTGTAAATTTTATCCTGATGTGCTTGAATAGACTTTAATAATTTACCTTGAAGATTCCATAATTTAATTGTTCCATCTATGCCACCAGAAGCGATCGCCTTTCCATCTATACTAAAACTAACGCTATTAACTGCTCCTTGATGCCCTTTCATTGTTACTAATATTTTACCATTCTGGTTCCAGAGTTTTACAGTACCATCATCACCAGCAGAAGCTAACATTTTACTATTAGGACTAAAGTCAACACTGTAAACCGCACCCTGATGTCCTTTTAAAGTAGCTAATTCTTTCCCAGAGTTACTCCAGAGTTTGATTGTACCATCATCACTAGCAGAAGCAATTATTTTTCTATCCTTGCTTAAGCTGATGCTATTGACTGGTTGTGTATGTTCTGCTATTGTTCTGCGCGTACTCACACCATAAACAGTTTTGCGCAAAGCAATTAAAACTCGCATTCTTACATCTGCTGATACTTCTGAGGTATTGTGTAACTTTGTACCAGCTTTGATAGCAGTAAGTAAAGCGTCAAAGCCTTGGTTAGCAGTAAACTGATTTTCTGCGGATAAACTCAAAGCATTAAGTTGGGAATTTAATCTATCCTTTTCTGCCACTTGCCAATTAATCAAGGAAAATCCACTTAACCCACCTAAAATTAAAATTAATCCTATTATACTCCCGAGCCGAAAATTGTTTTGAAAACGTTTGCGGTTGATACTTTTTTCGAGAAATTCTTTGGCTAATACAGATACAAAAGCACTATCAGCATCACTTTCTAATAAACTTTCAGCTAAACTTAACTTGCGCCCACTTAATAAGTATTTGCCTGATTTATCTTTTTTCAGCCACCGTTGAGCATCAGCTTCCATACCAGGTTTTTGTTTAATTGCCTCCCGGTTTGACTCTACCCAAAAACTTAACTGAGACCAATGATGAATAATAGTATTATGGGCTAATTCTATTACTGTTACTGTTTGATTAGTATTTTGATAGTTGGTAAATTTAGTAGTTATAATTAATCTGGCTTTTGCTAATTTTTTCAGTATCTTACTCACAACTGCTAATGATTGTTGAGGGGTAATTAAATCAGTTTTTAATACTCGTTTGCAGCTTACTACCGTATCTTCATTTATTTGTACGAGTTTGAGAAATATCTGCTTGGCAACCTGACGCTCTCTAGCATTGAGGGAATGATAAGTTGCATAAGCTTGTTTTTCTAGACAACCTTTTACACCACCTAAGTTAATATATTGATTCAGAGTAAATTGGTCTATTCGTCGCTGTCGCCATAGTTCCGTTAGAGTATATTGTAATAATGGTAAATTACCGTGACTTTCTGTATCTACAATCATTTGCTCCACTAATTCTGGCTGAATTTCTATACCTACTTGTTTGACTGGAGCGGCGATCGCTTGTTGCAACTCCTGTCGAGTCATCGGCGTTACCGTCACTAAATGAGATTGAATTTGCCTAGCTAACCCAGAATATTCCTGCTCAAAGCATTTACCTAAAAATTCTGCCCCCATACTAATAATTAACAGAAATGTACTAGCATGAGAGTTATCTTGGTAATTTTTGTCTATTGCTCCCATCAAACAGTCAAAAAATTCCTGCCTTTCGATTTTATCTAAACACAGAGTAAAAACTTCCTCAAACTGGTCTACTACCATTACTATTCTGGGTGCTTGAGTATTTTGCAACACTTGTCTAAACCCACTAGCACCCTGATTAATTAACTCTTCGATTTCTATAGGTGAATAAATTATACGTTCAACTTCAGCCTTTTTGATCTCTTGCTCTAGGTTTTCATTGTGAGAATTTTTGATTTTAGGAGGTGATGTGACACCGGACTTTCTTTTTTCTGGCGATCGCCTACGGGTTCCTTTTGTTTCTTGTGCTGGTGGTGGAGGTGGATAAGGAATAGATGATTTTGGCGGTCGCTTTTTTTGTTGATGCTGCTGAGAAGTTGATGATAATTTTTTAGTAGTGTAAAGTTGTAATGATTCTTCCTCTGGAGCTGTTGTTTCTTCTGTTGTCGGCGTTAACAATGTCTGTAGTTGATAATCTACAAATGCTGCTGCTAAATTTTTTAAAGGATGTTCTCCTGGTCTAATAATTAATATAGGCCAAGTGTTACTCCCAGACAATCTTTGCCCCAGTTTAAGTTGATATAATAACCCTGCTTTTACTACACTTGATTTACCAATTCCACCGGCCCCTACTACCGCCAAAAAATTCCGAGAACGAACCTTTTCTAAAAGTATATTTGTCAAAGTTTTCCGACCATAAAAATATTTAGAATCTTTATCATTAAACTCAAATGCAGCTAGTCCTTTATAAGGGCAAACTCCGGCTGTCAGGTCTGGATTTTCTGTAGCTTCTTTTTCCCCTGTCAAAATAATTTCATTCCCAGAATTATTAAAGACTGGATGTAGATTAGAAAGATTTAGTTTTTTATTTATATAGTCTATTAAATTATAATTTGTTACGCAAACATTTGGATAATTTTCTGGTTCTAATGCTTCTAATAAACAATTTGTGAGAAAGCTATGTTCTGAATTTATTTGTGTTGTATAAACTTCTATTTCTTGAGAAACAAAAATATAACACCTATCATTATAAGTTGATTCTATATTACTAAGATTTGTTTGTAAGAAGTCAATTTGTTTTTCCTGATGGTAACAGTCTAACCATACTATTTGTTGTTTGACAGGAGATTTTTGTAATAGTTGACTTAACCAATGTAGTGAAATTCCCCATTTTCCTTTTTGAGGGTTTGTATCACTGGTTGCTAAAAATCCTTCTTGTACCCCTCCTTGTTGATCTAATAAACTATTTCCCACAAAAAACAATAAAGCAGTTTCAGGAATATTATCTAGAGGATTAAATAATTTAGAAATAGCTTCTTTCAAAGCATTTATTTCACAATTTTTAATCTTAGGATGAGGATCTACTTGCCAAGAACCCTCTATATTAGCCCCTGGAAAGCGCTGCACTTGAAAATTGCCATAAGTTTCTAATAGTTGAGCGATCGCCTCTGCATCTGCTGCTGGTTTAATCAAATTTCGGGGTTGAGCAGAGCTATCTTTCAGCAAAGGATAATGATTGATGCCTACTACTAATGCTTTTCGGTTCATGCACGGTAGCCCATTTTAGTTAATAACTGGCCAGTTTATTATAATATCATGTCTCTTTAAAAACCCACAATAAAAAAAAATTTTAGGGAACAGGGAATAGGGAATAGGGAATAGGAAGAAATTTATCAGAGAACACATTTTTATTATCTCTAATTAACGAGACTTGATATAATAACAATTTTATGTGAAGTTGTACAAAATTATCAAATTCACGATTGAGACTCTAGTTCCTTTGTTTTAAGATTTAAGATAATGTTAAAAGAAATGATTTTGTTCGTGACTTTTACTTCTCTTGCTTACAGAGGTTTTCCTGATTGGACTTCACGAGTATCTACTAATTTGTACTATTCTTGATGCTATTTATACCGTCTAATCCTCTTTTGTGTAATATCATGTCCGGATAATTAGTGATCAAAAAAACTTTCTCCTTCTTTCTCCTTATTCTTCTTCTTTCTACCCTCCTGTCTCCTGTCTCCTGTCTCCTGACTCCTTCGTCGTTTATTTATAACTGTTCAACCGGACATGATATAACAAAGCCCCGCCAATAAATAAAATTATCAAATTATCAAAACGTCTCAGCGTTAACCAACTCAACCCGTTTGGGGTAAGATTAGTTATATCAACTACCCAAAGTTGTTGGGATTTGGTAACAAGTAGTAGGATTTAACACATGGCACAATATAAGCAAGCACTGGTTAAGGACGCTAAGAACCCTCCAGGTCTAATTGTCTTTCCTGCGTTCATTACCCAGAAGGAAATGGATGCGCTTAAGGATTTTAGAGTCGGCGATCGGGATACGTTTGTAGTAGCCTATCCTAAATCTGGTACGACATGGATGGAGCAAATTGTTCACTTGCTTGCTAGCAATGGAGAGCAGGGCGATAAAGTATTGAGTGAAGCAGTTCCTTGGTTAGAAGGTGCTGCAACTCGTTATGGAGGTTTGGATAATTTGATCGTAAATAGTGGCGATCGCCGTTATTTTCATAGCCATTTACCCTTGTCTCTGATGCCAATGTTTGGAAAAACCAAAGCCAAATATATTTATGTTGCTCGCAATCCAAAGGACAATGCTGTCTCCTATTATTATCATGCTTGCAGCAAAATGGGATACGAGGGTAGTTGGAGCGAATTTTTTCAGCTATATGTTGAAGGCAAAGTTGCCTATGGCTTGATATTCGATCATGTTTGGGAGTGGTGGAAAGCTAGCCAAAATTCAGATAATGTGATGTTTGTCAAGTACGAAGATATGAAAAAGGATTTAGCTCAAGTAGTTATTGATGTTGCTAGCTTTATAGATATCCCCTTAACTTCAGATTTACTGGATGCTGTGGTTGCTGCAAGTAAATTTTCGGCAATGGCGATGAATCCGAAAGCTAATCTTGATTGGGTTCCCCAGCGAGAAGGTATTCCCAAACATATGCGTAAAGGAATAGTCGGAGATTGGAAAAACCACTTTTCTTCAGAAGAGAATATGATTCTTGATGCTCTATATCAATCAAGAATGGTACAATATGGTCTGGAATTTGAATTTGAGTAGAGCTGGAGTTACGTTCTATAGAATTAATTTGTTTAATTTGTTGGCTCAAATTCTGATGATGATTCATTTTTCTTCTTGAGCTACAAATTGAAGTGCGGAATGTGGGATTAAAGCTGGTTTTCGCCTCGTCAAAAATTTGGGCTAACTCAACTAAAAATACTCTCTATGTTTTCTTGCTCAACGTCTCTGAAGGCAACTCCCCAAACATGGTTTTGTAATCTTTAGCAAAATGACCGGAATTACAGAATCCAAATTTACTGGCGAGGATGATGATGCTACAACTTTCGGGTTCGCTTACCTTCAGGAGTTGTCGCACTGCATGAAGTCGTCGTACCTTGAGATAGCGCATGGGACTCAAGCCAAATAAGTCCTGAAAAGCATAGGATAAGGCAGAACTGCTAGACCCCAAATTTTGAGCTAGTTGTTTTAAGGTCAAAGGTTTTTTCAAGTGTGCTAGCATTTCTTTTTCCGCTTCGGCAATCAGCTTTTCTCTTCGGGAAGGTTTGAGGAAAGACTTGGAATTTAACTTAATAGGAATGCTACTAATTAGCAAAGGAATAAAATCATCAGCAACGAGTTTTTCAATATGAGGTTGTTGAAGGAAGGTAGGATTTTTGATTGCTAACCAAGCTAGTTGTTTCAGGTAATTTTTAATTTCTTTCGTCCCAGTTGGCAACAAGTTCACATGATTTTTTCTCCGGAAATTATCGTCTAGATCGTGGCGTTGTAGTTGGTCGGCATAAGCATTAAAAGTTTGCACAGGAATGAAAACATGTGTCATGGCTATACCTTGATGAAATACTTCGTAGGATTCGGTGTTGTTAAAACCAAAAAGAGTTCTTTGAGGCTCAATAGGGGTGTTTAAGGAGTAATATTCCTTTTCTTTCTCAGACCAAATCATTACAAAAGACATGTATTCAGGTGTTCCCCCACCAGACGTTTGAAGTCCTTGGTTGACCTGATTATATGCGAAATATAAGTTGCCAATCTGAATAGATAAAAATTCACCTTGAAGAGGGCCGGGACTAAGTTGAATCATTTCCATCTTTTGATAATCAATAAACTCTTTGAAGCCATCTAGATGGGTAAAGGATCTGTAGACAATCCGAAGATTGTCTGTCCCAGGAGCATCTTTAGGTTGGGAAGTTTTACTTTTGTTTTCATTCATAAACAAAGTCATGTATATAGCATTTAATAAAAAAATAATCAACTATTTATAAGTAAAAACAATAAATTTTAAAAACTTATTTTTAAATTTATATGGCTGAGAAAGTTGGAATTTTTGAGTCTTCCAACAGAGAGTTTACCACTAAGCTTGGGTTTAAAGTATTTCCGCTACCCGATCATACAAATGGCCATTAAGACTACTTTGATCGTGATTTGGAATGTAGCTTGAATTTTTATGAGGTTTTACCCATGTTTTTTAACGGTTTTTTGAACCGGATTTTCAAAGGAGTAGTGGCGATCGCGATCGCCACCTGCCTCCTTTTGACCACCATTGCCCCACCCGCAATGGCCCAACAGATTCTTCCCCACCCCGATCCAGCTTTCACTGGCAAAATCGGTCTAACTTATGAAGACTCTGAAGAGGTCGAACTCCAATTGAAAGAGCCTTCAACCTTTGGCATTGAAAATGCGCCCAATATCCTGTTGGTGCTGCTAGATGACGTGGGCTATGGCCAGATGGGAACCTTTGGTGGCAAGATTAAGACTCCAACACTGGATCGACTGGCTGAAAATGGTTTAACGTACACTCAATTCCATACCACAGGCCTCTGTTCTCCCACCCGTGCAGCTCTCCTCACCGGACGTAACCACCACTCTGTTGGGACTGGTGTGACTACCGGAGTTGCAACGAGCTTCCCTGGATATTCAAGTGTGATTCCCCAGAACACAGCCACCTTTGCGGATGTATTGCAAGCCTACGGTTACGCAACTGCGTGGATTGGTAAAAACCACAACGTCCCAGATTGGGAAACCAGCGCTGTGGGACCCTTTGATCGTTGGGCCCAAGGGCTAGGGTTTGACTATTTCTATGGCTTTGTCGGGGGCGACGTCGATCAATACACTCCCCCGCTCGTGGAGAATACTACTCGCTTGATTCCGCCAGAAAAAAATGCCGATGGTTCAGACTACTACCTGAATACGGATTTGGCCGACCACGCCATCAACTATATCCAGACCACAAAAGCGCTGGCAGAAGATAAGCCCTTTTTTGTTTACTTTGCTCCCGGTGCGACTCATGCGCCCCACCAAGTTCCCAAAAAGTGGATCAAAGACTATAAAGGGAAATTCGATATGGGCTGGGATAAGTACCGTAAGAAAACCATTGAGCGGCAAAAAGAATTAGGTGTGATTCCCGATGATACCCAATTAACCCCTCGTCCAAAGTCTCTACGGAAGTGGGATTCTCTGAAGCCAAACAAGCAGCGGTTATATGCCCGCATGATGGAGGTGTTTGCTGGTTTTACCGAGGAGACAGACCACGAGGTTGGTCGGGTGATTGATGCCATTGAGGACCTGGGTGAGTTAGATAACACCTTGATTATCTACATTGCTGGAGACAACGGTTCCAGTGCAGAGGGTGGCCTGCAAGGGGTGACCAATGAATTGACCTTTTTCAATGGTCTTGAAGAAGACTTTCAGGACAAGCTCGACGCGATCGACGAATTGGGCAGCGAGATGCACTATAACCACTTCCCTGCGGCTTGGGCTTGGGCAATGGATACCCCGTTCCAATGGACTAAGCAGATTGCGTCTCACTTTGGGGGAACTCGCAATGGCATGGTGATTTCCTGGCCCGATCGCATTACCGATGTGGATAAGAAGCGCTATCAGTTCAGTCATGTCATCGACATTGCTCCCACCATTCTGGAGGCTATTGGTATTGAAGAACCCACCCTATTCAATGGGGTCATGCAAAAGCCGATCGAGGGAACCAGTTTAGCCTATACCTTTGATGCAAAGTATAGGCTTGATCAAACTGATGATCCAACTGCAGATCAAACTGATGATCCAACTGCAGATCCAACTGATGACAATAAAAAATATAATGCAAGTAAGATCAATGCCCCCAGCAAGCATACCACCCAGTACTTTGAGATGCTCACGAACCAAGGGATCTACGACAAAGGCTGGATGGCCAGTGCCAAGCGCGGAGACCCCTGGCTTTCAGAAAACCCCGAGATGGATCTGTTGGACATGCCCTGGGAACTCTACAACATTGAAAAGGACTTTTCTCAAGCGGTGGATTTGGCTGACCAAAAGCCGAAGAAACTCGAAGAGATGATCAAGTTGTTTTATGCGGAGGCCAGCAAGTATAACGTTTTGCCGTTGGACGATCGCAAAGGTGACCGGGTTGATGTGGCCAATCGTCCCAGTTTGACCAAAGGACGTGACGTCTTTACCTACCCCGATCATTTTCGCGTTCCCGAAGGTTCAGCCCCCGATCTCAAAAGGAAGAGCCATAAAATTACGGCCAATGTAATTTTGCCTGAAGATGGCGAAGGAATGCTGTTGACTTTGGGAGGCCGTTTTAGTGGATACGGTTTGTTTGTCCAAAATGGTAAACTGGTGTATCACTACAACTGGGCGGGAATCGAACGCTACAACATTTCAGCGCCTTTGCCTGCCGATTTGCCCACCGATACACCGATTACTTTGGAGGCTGTTTATAAAACCGTATCACAGGAAAAGATTAATCAAAAGATTGATGAAAAGATTAAAAAGGAGGATGTCAATAACGATGTCAAAGAAGTAATAGGTAAATTACTAGGTGCCGAAGTGAACCTCTACGCTAACGGTGAACCTCTGAAGATTAAGGGAAACAATTTGGTTTGTAAGAGCATTCCCAACCGCTTCACCTTAGATGAGACCCTTGATGTGGGCTTTGATACGGGTACGCCTATCCGAGAAAGCTATAAAGATCAAATGCCTTTTGACTTCACCGGAACGTTGAACTCGGTGACGATCGAATTAATTAAGGATGTTGCAGACCCAAATGTCTTAGAGCCATGCAGAGAGGAATATGAGGAGTTCCGTCTTAATCGCATTCCGTTCTACGATTAAGCCATGCAAAATATCAAGATTGCAGGCACAATTCGAGGGTTGATTTAAAGTCGGAATAGGAGTAAATACCTGAGTCCATAACTTTTAACAGGGTGGGCATTGCCTACCCTGATTCATATCATAGCCCGAACTATAGCGCTACTTGAAAAGGTAACAGGGAACAGGGAACAGGAGACTGTAAAAAGGTTTTAGGATTTAAAAATGTCCTAACCTATTTGCGTAGTGCTATAAAAAGAGGCGATCGCGATTTGCCAATACCGCAGGGCGATCATCTCTTTATCCTTGCGACTAACTGACAATTTCTAGGCTCTTTTAAGGTGACAATGATTTTCTATTGCTAGAATTTCAATGCAAAAAAAATTAGGATTTGATATTGACATTGACACTTCAGGGAAATATAGTGGCTTTGTCAGAGCTAAAGCTTTAACAGCGAACCAATTTATCGTCACCTACGGGAAATGATTTGGTAACGAAACCCAAAACTTTCCCTTTCATTACTGTTGTTTATGAGATTTAATCAATGTTTTTGCAACGAATGTTGAGAGCGATCACGATATTTGTGATCGCTATCTCCCTCCTATTGGGAAGTATTACTCCCCCTGTCTTGGCAGAAGAAACTGTTGATTGTACGGTTGAGGGAGCTTGCCTGCCATTCCCGCCAGTGCCATCAGCCAGCGTCGCCGGACCGACTTTGGACGAGTCCACCATGGAGCGGCGCGAGGAACCGAACCGTATACCCATCGAAGATTCGCCCAACATCCTGATTATCCTGCTGGATGATGTGGGCTTCGGGCAGGCTGACACCTTTGGTGGCGAGATCCACACGCCGACTCTAAGCCGTCTGTGGGATGAAGGGATTGCCTATAACACCTTTCACACTACCTCCATCTGCTCGCCCACCCGCGCCGCTCTCTTAACAGGGCGCAATCACCACCGGGTCCAATCAGGTACGATCGCAGAATATGCGGTGGACTGGGATGGTTACCTGGGGGTTATTCCCAAGACCTCCGCCACGATCGCGGAAGTTTTGAGCGAATACGGCTACAAAACCTCTGCCTTTGGCAAATGGCACAATACCCCAACCAATGATACCACAGCAATGGGTCCATTCGATCGCTGGCCTACTGGGCATGGTTTCGACTATTTCTACGGCTTCATTGCCGGTGAAACATCTCAGTATGAGCCGCGCCTCTATGAGAACCTCAACCCCATAGAGCCGCCCCACGACGAGTGTGACAACCTGATAGAGCAGTTCCAGGACGAGTGTTACCACCTGAGTGAGGACATGGCGGATAAAGCGATCGCCTGGATGCGTCACCACCGTTCCTATTCTCCCGACAAACCCTTCTTGATGTACTGGGCACCAGGGGCAGCCCACGGTCCTCACCACGTCTTCAAGAAATGGGCAGATAAGTATAAGGGTAAATTCGATGACGGCTGGGACGAGTACCAAAAGCGAGTCTTTGAAAACCAGCGGGACGTCCTGCACTGGATTCCAAAAGATGCCGAGCTAACTCCTCGACCTGAAACCATAGCAGCATGGGATGAGATTCCCGAGTCGGAACGTGACTTCCAACGGCGGTTGATGGAGGTCTATGCAGGCTTTCTCGAACATGTGGATACCCAAGCTGGTAAGGTGATCTCGGAACTCGACGATCTGGGCATTCGCGACAATACCATCGTCTTTTATATTGTTGGTGACAACGGAGCCAGTGCCGAAGGTCAGGAGGGCACTATCAGCGAATTTCTTGCCCAGAACCTAATTACCAAGACGGTCGAGGAGCAACTTGATGCTCTTGAGGAACTAGGCGGACTTGATGCCCTGGGAACCAAACAAACCGAAAATATGTACCACGCGGGTTGGGCCTGGGCAGGGGATGCCCCCTTCCGTTATACCAAGCTAGTTGCTTCCCACTTCGGTGGCACCCGCAACCCCATGGTAATCTCCTGGCCTAAGGAGTTCAACAAGCCCGATGGCATCACCAGGAATAAAACCATCCGGTCTCAGTTCCACCATGTTAACGATATCGCTCCAACTATCTACGATATCCTGGGCATTACCCCCCCTGAAGAGGTTTACGGCTTCAAGCAAACTCCCCTCGATGGGATTAGCATGAAGTACACCTTCGACGATGCCAACGCACCGGGTCAAAAGAAGGTTCAGTATTTTGAGAACTTCGGCAGCCGAGGCATCTATGAGGATGGCTGGTATGCCTGCACCTTCGGTCCTCAGGAACCCTGGAATACAGCTGAATCAGCAGCCAAATTAAAAGAGTGGGATTCCACTCAGGACGATTGGGAACTGTATCACATTACCGAGGACTTCACTCAAATGCACGATCTGGCAGCTCAGTACCCAGAGAAATTGAAGGAAATGAAAAAACGGTTCTTGGAAGAGGCAGAAAATAACTTGGCATTCCCCATTGGGGGCAGCCTGTGGATCAACATTCATACCGAAGACCGGATCGCGAGTCCCTACACTAGCTGGGTCTTTGATGAAGGCACAACTCGTATGCCTGAATTCACTGCACCGGGTCTAGGTCGTCAAAGCAACCTGGTTACGATCGATGTCGATCTGAAAAAAAATACTTCCGGCGTTCTCTATGCCTTGGGAGGTTCCGGTGGCGGTGTGAGCTTGTTTATGGACGACGGAATTCTCAAGTACGAGTACAATATGCTGCTCCTAGATCGTTATAAGGCTGCATCAGATGCACCGCTCTCTGATGGTCATCACACCATTGAAGTAGAAACAACCATTGAGAGTTTAGAGGAAGCAGGTGAAGTGGTTACAGGTGAAGTGGTTATACGAGTGGATGGTGATGAAGTCGGCCGAACCACTATCGAACAAGTCGTCATCGGAGCCTTCAGTGCCAGTGAAACCTTTGATGTGGGCACGGATCTGGGGGCACCAGTTTCCCTAGACTATGCCGAACGCGCTCCCTTTGAGTTCGACGGGACGATTAACACTGTGAAAGTTGAGCTTGGAGATTCAATTGAACCCTACCAAGCTTCGGAAGATATGAGTAATGAAGACTTCTGGGACATAATCATTCAGCAGCTTGAGAAACATTATTCAACTAAGTAGCGATCGCTATTCACAGGACTTACCCATGAGGTAGGAAAAACGTAGGTTATCCAACAGCCGGATCGAATGCCTAAGTAGCTAATGAATTTAGTTTCGATGGGGCGGGTTGAGTGACCCAATTGGGTGAGCATTGCTCACCCTAATTACTCGGAAGAATAAACCTTACAAACTAGGACTAACAAAAATATGTCAATTTATAGCAATATTAAACTTTTACCGGTCAGATTAACTTACTAACCTAAGTTCGACTGAACTTCCTGGCTGTAGTCAGTCGGGAGTTTTTCCCTCTCATATTAAATAAATGAAGTTTCTTTGTTCATATCAAATCTCCATAATTACTATACTCAAGTCATTGCGACTTACACTCTGTGGAAGAAAGCAATATCCGCACACCCCTGAGATTGCTTCCTATCGTCGCAATGACGACTGTTCTCTATATAAAAGCTATTCTCCACATCAGAAAAAAGATTCTACGACTCAAATTATGAATAATTCTCAAAATTATATTCAAAAACTCTTAATTGTTCTCAGTGTTTTTATTCTTGCCGTTACTATTTTTAGTCCGAGTGCATTTGCCGTACCCTCTTCTACTTGTCCCCAAAATATGGAATTCATTCCCGGAGGAGAGTTCAAAATGGGTTCAGATAAACCAGAATTTATCGAAGAACTACCTGTAGAAAATGTGACTGTCAGTTCATTTTGCATTGACTCCCACGAAATTACTAACGCCGAATTTACCAAGTTTGTTGAAGATACAGGTTACGTTACCGTCGCCGAACGTCCTCTATCAAAATCACAATTTCCTGATTTACCAGATGAGGAGCGATCGCCTGGTTCTATTGTTTTTGAACCTCCCGCAGAAGGCATTCAACAAGTCGCTTATCTGAGTTGGTGGCATTGGGTTGTGGGAGCAAACTGGCAACATCCCTACGGGCCCGATAGTAATATTAGCGGGAAAGCAAACCATCCCGTTGTTCATATTGCCTACGAAGATGCCTTAGCTTACGCCAAGTGGGCAGGAAAACAACTTCCCACGGAAGCTCAATGGGAATATGCTGCCAGAGGTGGTTTAAAAGAATCTACTTATAGCTGGGGTCAAGAATATTCTGCTAAAAAAGCCAACACCTGGCAAGGATTTTTTCCCTTTCTAAATACCAAAGCGGATGGCTATTTGGGAACTGCTCCCGTTGGTTCCTTCACGGCGAATGGTTACGGTTTATATGACATGACAGGTAACGTTTGGGAATGGACTGCCGATTGGTATCGGGTTGAACGCAAGAACATGGCTCATAGCGTTAATCCAGAGGGCCCCAGACAAGCCGAAAGTTTTGACCCCAAAAAACCTGCCGAGGGTGCCGTACACGTGATTAAAGGTGGTTCACACCTCTGTGCGCCCAACTATTGCAGTCGATACCGTCCGGCGGCACGAGAGTCTCAGTCACCCGATACAGGAACCACTCACATTGGTTTTCGGCTTGTGAAAAATTTGGGCTAACTAAATAATGAATAATTAATAATGAATAATTAAACTCGGATAGTCCAGCTAATAGGGTGCGTTATATCAAATCCGGATAATTAATATACCCAAGTCATTGCGAGTGGAACGGAGTGGAAGGAAGCAATCTCCGCGCATCCTTGAGATTGCTTCCTATCGTCGCAATGACGACTGTTCAACCGGATTTTTGGCAAAAGTACAAAACTAAAATTATTCTTTAGGAAAATTTTAGCCAAACAATTCACGATACATTAATGTAATCAATCTGCATTAGGATTGCTCCAACATAGATTTTCGATTTGAATCTTTCAGATGGTTTGGTAGTTTCCTGACCCATTGACTGAGTTTAGGTCCTGCAATAGGGCGATTGCCTCCGGCACCAGCGGAGCTGAACGCTTCCTAACCAGAGGCCATCGCAAAAAAACTAAACCTATGGACATTTCGTCCAGAGTTAATGTTGTTATTTAGAGGTTTTTCTTAATGATTTTCAATCGTATTTGGCAGCATCTGTGGAAGAAGGTAGTGGCGATCGCAATAACCACTACTTTCTTTTTTAGTGTTGCTGTCCCCCCGGCGACAGCATGGAACCTATTCGACTTCTTCAAAGGGCTTGACTGGTTTAGCAAATCCGAACTAGCTCCCACCAGCACTGCTGCTGAGTCTGAGGCTACAACCTTCACCCTGCAACTTCTCCATGCTTCCGATTTTGAAGCTGGCCTGGAAGCTCTGCAAGACGCCCCTCGTTTTTCAGCCGTCCTCAATGCTCTCAAAGAGGACTACCCCAATACGCTTTTCCTTTCCTCTGGAGATAACTACATCCCCAGTCCGTTCCTGTTTGCAAGCGGCGACCCGACCATGAGTGACACCCCTGTAGGTAAAGCTGGTATTGGTCACGCTGATATCGAAATCCTCAACCAATTGGGCGTTCAAGCCTCCACTTTTGGCAATCACGATTTCGATTTGGGCACCAAGGAAGTGAGCGATATCATTCAACCTTCCGGCGAATACCGTGGGGCGTTGTTTCCTTATCTGAGCGCGAACTTAAATTTTGGTACAGACCCCGACTTGGCAGACCGGGTGACGGAAAACGGACAAGAAATTAGCACGCTGGCAGCAGGAGAATTAGCTGGAACGGCGATCGCTACTGTTGGTGGTGAAAAGTTCGGCATCGTCGGTGCAACTACACCATTGTTACCTGTAATCTCTTCCTCCGGCAACGTAACTGTACTCCCTGAAAATGATACGGACTACGACGCCCTGGCTGCTGATATTCAGGCTGCTGTAGACGAGCTGACAGCAACGGGCATCAACAAAGTAATTCTTTTGTCCCATATGCAACAGTTGAATATCGAGCGCGACGAACTTGCACCCCGCCTCCGAGATGTGGATATCCTCGTTGCGGGCGGTTCTCATACGTTGCTCTCTGATGAAACAGACCGCCTCCGCACTGGAGATACCAGCGCTGGTCCTTATCCTATTCTCAAAACTGATGCGGACGGAAACCCAATCGCTGTAGTCAACACGAAAGCAAACTATACTTATGTGGGTCGCCTGGTGGTAGACTTCGATGCCGAAGGTATCCTCATACCCAGTAGCATCGATCCTAGCATCAGTGGAGCTTATGCCACTGACGAAGAGGGGGTTTCCGCCACTGGTGGCACGCCAGTTCCGGAAATAGTGGAAATCGTTGATGCCCTCAATGGAGTCATTGCTACCCAGGATGGCAACATTTTTGGCAACACGACGGTTTTCCTACGAGGCGATCGCTCCTATGTCCGCACTCAAGAAACCAATCTAGGCAATCTGACTTCCGATGCCGATCTGGCATACGCCAAAACGGTAAATCCCAAGACGCGTATAGCTTTGAAGCATGGGGGTAGCATCCGTTCCAACATCGGCATCATCAATGCAGCGAGTGGCAGCACCGACCCCAATGACTTTGAACTGTTGCCCCCAGAAGCAAATCCGGAGGCAGGCAAAGCAGAGGGAGAGGTTTCGGAACTCGACATCAATAATTCTCTCCGCTTCAACGACGGACTCACCCTGATTACTCTCACGGCAGAACAACTCTTACAGACACTCGAACATGGGGTTGCAGAGACAGCTCCCGGTGCAACCCCCGGTCAGTTTCCTCAAGTCGGTGGTCTGAAATTTAGCTTCGATCCAGAACGTCATGCTGGCGATCGCGTTATCTCTTTAGTAGTCTCTGGTGATGGCGAATCTGATGTTGTTGCTGAAAATGGCGAACTGGTTGGCGACCCCAGTCGCACCTTCCGGGCGATTACTCTTGGCTATCTCGCTGACGGTGGCGACAGCTATCCTTTCCCCAGTTTTTTGAATGCCGATCCAGTTTTGTTCGACCGTGTCGATCTCTTGGGCGAGCCAGATAGCGATGGCGATGGAGATTTTGAACCGGAAGAAGACCTCAACAAAAACGGGGTGAGAGATGAAGCAATAGCAGAACCTTTCGATGGCGTTGCTGACTTCTCTCCTTTCGGCACTGAGCAGGACTCACTGGCGGAATACTTCCATCAAGTTTTTCCTACGGCAGACAGCGCCTTTAGCCAAGCGGACGCCCCCCCTGCCTCTGACGAGCGGATTCAGAACCTAGCGTTTCGGGAAGATACAGTGATTTCTCAATAGACATAGGCGTGAAAAAGATATAGCAGAAGAAGGAAGGAAGAAGCAAGAAGCAAGAAGGAAAAATCTTGCGTTATCTGAGTTTTAACCTTTTAATATGTCCTAATCTTTGCTTCGACTGCTATATAGACTTTTTGCATATTGTTTCGGTAATGACCCTGGCAACGTTTAATCAATAGCTAACTAAGGAACTTGTGCCTAAAGAACATACCAGTTATTTAGCATACTGCAAGTGAGAATCGGATACACTTGCCTCAAAGATCTACTGCACTACTTTAGAAGTAGTAGCTGAAGTCCAAGCTAATTCTACCTTGTTATCAAGTGTAACTGATTAATTAATCTTGTTAAGGAGAGCGATCAAGCACAATTCTGAATCATTTAGTTTTAAGGCGATCGCCGTCCTCTTAAATTCCTACATCTCCTTCAGAATAGTTGTTTCATATATAAGCTATTGGTGATTATTTGTCAACTAAAATCTCTGATTTTTAATAAAAAATAAATTGTTGACAAGAACAAAAGACGTGATAGTATTTTGAGTAAAGGCAATAAGTGCAAGCAACTAATGGGCATCTCCAAAAATCCCAAATAAAATCAATTCTCACACATAAATTATCAATTATTTCCCCTCCCAGGAGGGGGAGGGGCGAGGGGTGGGTTCCCTACTGCCTACAGCAAAGCTGCCTACTGCCTCTTTTCTGGAGATGTCTAATGAATATTATTTGATTGCTATGGCCTTCAAGAAAGTTGAATTGTTCACCTTCAAAACAGACAATAGTTCTTATGTTCAACCTAACTCGCCATCGTCTATTTAAGATGGCAGCCAGTATATTCCTGAGTTTTACACTTCTGTTTGTATCCAGCGTTCAACCAGCTTTAGCATTAGTGTCCTCAACTCATCAATATCCTGTTGATAATATTGATGGAATTATTGCCGATGTTCCCACAGGCGAACGTTGGCTGCAACATTTGGAAGAAGACTTGCTCCCATTTTGGACAATGGACGAAGCACTGGGCGATCCCGTTGGCAATTACCCGACTTATCGATGCAATGACGGGTCTTTGTACAGTTGGAGAAATCCCTGTCCAGAACTTGAAAATGCTGATTCGGGTATCGTCAAGCTCGATCGAGAGTACATCAGGGCAAAATCAAGACAAATCTTTGCTTATGGCGTTGCTTACCATCTAACCGGAAAGAGCGAATACCTACAATGGGCTAAAGATGGAGTAGATTATCTACGCGAATATGGTTTAGCCCCAGAAGGTGGTGCTTACACCTACTTTGAAGATGGAGTTGGCCTACCAAGTAAAGATCGCAGGATCAGTCAAGATATGGCTTATGCTGTTGCTGGTCTAGGATTCTACTACTATCTTACCCGTGACCCCGATGTATTAGAAGATATCGTTGCCCTCAAAGACTATATCTTTGAGACCTATTACGATGCAGAATGGGATTTACTTGCATGGGCACATGAGGATTATGTAGATTACGTTGATGAATATGGTAACGAACAAAAAGTTAGTAAGGATCAACGGGAATTAGTAGCTCAACTTGACCAAGTTTATGGTTATATGTTGTTGCTCACTCCCACATTGCCTGAAACTTTTAATGGCAAACCCCTCCGCTCCCAATGGGAAGATGACTTGGTGCATCTAGCTACAATTATGAGCGAGCAGTTTTATACACCAGACAACAATATTTTCTTTGGAGCAATTACCGATCCAAGCAAACAAAGGTTAGGAACAGATCATACAGATTTTGGTCACTCCATTAAAACCTTATGGTTGATCTATAAAATCGGTAAATTAACTGGACATTACGAACTCACTGCTTTTGCTCAAGAAAAAGTACCTTTAATTTTTGAAGAAGCTTTCCTAGAAGATGGAACTTGGGGTCGTCGAATCAATCAATATGGTCAGTTAGAAACTGATAAAGAATGGTGGATTTTAGCTGAGTTGGATCAAACTGCTGCTACCTTCAGTTTGCGCGATCCTTCTTACGCTAAATACTTGCCCACTACCTATGCTTATTGGTTTAAGTATATGATAGACCACGAACATGGTGGTACTTGGCACTGGGTAAGTGCTAAGAATAATCTTCCTGACTTGAGTATGCCTAAGCAACACTCCTGGAAAAATGCTTTCCACAGCTTTGAGCACGATCTAGTTGGTTATATTACTGGTCAAGCAATTCACAATTTGCCTGTCACTTTGTATTTTGCTTTCGAGGAAATTCCTGATAACACTCAAATTCGTCCCTACCTGTTTGCGGCTAAGGTTCAATCCATGATCGAGCCTCTGAAGCGCAATGGGAGAAAGATTCGCCCAGTTTTAGGTTCAACTCAACAAATAGTTACATTAGTTGATGTTCGATAAACCCTAAATCTCAAGATATAGTTACTAGACTTGTCGCTTTATAACTATAAAAAACTGCTAAACCCTTATCATGTAAGGATTTTAGCAATTTCCAGTGCAAAACGTATGGAATTACTACTGTGTCTTAATTTGAGCGATTTTTTCTATCTATTTAGCGACAACTCTATTTCAGAAACTTTAGGGGACGGGAAGCAGCACCCCATTATTGCGGTGGTTGCGGTGTTTGGCAGCACGGAAGAGGGCACAGTGGATGAGCTGGTGAAGATTTTGGATCTGCGGAACAACTATCGTAAAGATAATGATGTGGACTTTGTGGTGCATGCGGATTGTGCTTGGGGTGGTTATTTTGCTTCGCTGATCGGTGTCGATGAAACCAACGTCCCGAGAGCCGTCAGCGACTACGTTATGGCTCAATATGGGCAACTGGGTAAGACGGATACAATTACGATCGATCCCCACAAAACTGGTTACTTGCCTTATCCAGCGGGGGCTTTGTGTTATCGCAATATGACGATGCGGACTCTGATCGCCTTTGGCGCCCCCTATATCAACAATGCTCCCGGCGAGACAGATCCCAAATTGTCTCTGGGAGACTATGGTATTGAAGGCTCGAAGCCAGGGGCAGCAGCAGCAGGGGTATATCTCAGCCATGCGGCTATCCCCCTCACACCTCATGGTTACGGTAAACTGATGACCCTGACGGCGTACAACTGTAAAATCTTCCATTGGAAGTTAGTGGAGATGAGCGATCAGGACCCAGATTTCACTGTGGAGCCAACGCCTCATTGGTCTGACTCAACCCTAAGTAAAGAAGAGGCAGTCAAGTCTTTTCTGAGCAAGCTGTCTGGCAAAACCCCTCAATCAATCCTCAACGATGCCATGGGTACGGATCTGGCAACTCTGCGCGAGGAGGGGTCAGATTTGAATATCCTCACTTATGCCTTCAACTATAAGCTAAACCCAGGTGGCCCGGTGGAAACGAATCTGGACAAGTTGAATGCGTTTAATGAGATGATCTACGATCGCATCAGTTTGAAGGCAGATGGTCGTGAAATCTACAACTATAAGATTCTTGTTAGTTCGACATCCTTCTACAGCGACACCTACGGCGAGGTATTTTTCAATGATTACCTCGGACGCTTGACGGAGACAGCCGTGACTCTTCCCGATCCAACTTCCAGTGGTGGAACTGGCGACAAGATCGTGGTAATGCGCTCGGTCATTATGGACCCTTGGATTACAGAGGATGTGGACGGTAAGCCCTTTGTCGAGTACATCGTGGCTGAGTTATTTGACATCGTGCGAGAGGTGGTTAACGAAGTTCGGGCTAATCCAGCCATATTGGGTGTTTAGTTAGGTCAGGTGTGTTTGTTAGAACGCACCCTTTTGCTTTTAGGGAAGTCATGGTGGGCAAAATAGCCCACTTTGATTTGATTACTTCCCTAATATTTGGAAAGAGGCGATCGCTATGGCCAATGCCACGGTGCGATTGACCCTATTGACCGAAAAAATCTACAAATGGTAGATCAAACAATATTGTTGATCGGAGTTATCAGAATAATTCATTTTGCTACCTCTCGACGCTATTTTTTCGAGAGATGGCTCCACTCGCAGCCATCCTCAAAACTTTCTCAACTTTCACGAAATTAACTTAAGGAGAATATCATGGCACTACCAAACAAAGAAGACATTCAACCATTTATCGACCAAATCAGAACTTGGTACAGTACTGATGATACTGGGTTTAAAACCTTTTTTGATGCAGCAGTAGAAAATGTCAAACCAATTCCCGAAGGTATAGATGAAAGCGTTAAAAAAGACTGGCAAGGCGCAACAATACAGACCCTATGCGAATTTTTTCAAGAATGGTACGAATGGCTACCAGGAGTACCAGAGGGTTTGGATTATATCCAAAAATTTAGTTGGCTATATTATAAGAATGAATACGGTTTGGCTTTTGTAACCAAAGGTAAAGGTTATGAAATGACCAAACAATTCGTAGATTTGCGCGGTGATTATCTTGATTCTACTGACAGCACAGACCTCGTTGATCAATGGATAAATGAGCTTGGTGGTGCAGAGAAAATTTGTGATGAATTTGTTTGTCCAGCTCAGGGAACCCCACATCAAGGATTTACTAATTTTAATGAATTTTTTGCCAGGGAACTCAACACACCAAGCAAGTCAAGACCTATTACTGCACCAGATGATGATTCTGTTGTGGTAGCTCCAGCAGATAGTGTCATCAATATGATTGTTGACGAGTTAACATTGGAAACAAAAATTGCTGTCAAAACAGTATTTTTGAATGTGAAAGAGCTGTTGAATAATTCCAGTTATGCCGATCGCTTCCTGGGAGGAACTGCGGTTTCTTGTATTCTTATGCCTGATACTTATCACTATTACCATGCACCTGTATCTGGCAAGGTTGTAGAATCTAATGAAGATGTGGCTGGAGAATATTTCGGCATCAATGATTTTCCGGGGTTGTTGAACGATGATAATGTTGGTTATGGATATAGCTACAGCGTCTTTGAACATTTTCGGCGGGGATATTTGGTGATCGAAACAGCCAATTATGGTTGTGTTGGCATGATTCCTGTAGGATTGAATACTATTGCTTCAGTGATATTTGAGGAAGCATTCAAGAATATTACTGATAGTACAAATGGGGTTGAAGTGAAAAAAGGCGATCGCATAGGTTGTTTTAAATATGGTGGTTCCTTAAATATTCTTTTGTTTGAAAAGGACCGTTTTCCTTCATTAAATATTATGCAAGGTCAGCAAATTGGATTATTGATGGGCGAGTCCGAATCAGAAGTCAAGTTAACGAGAACAAGGTTGAATCGTTTCTTGAATCGAATTGCTTATTTAGCAAAATAAAAAATTAGTTCTCTAAATCTACAAAATCCAGCTAATATATTTGATAACTCTATTGCTGTCCTTGACAACAGGTTACAAAGGCTTGTTTATTTTCTAGAGATGTCTCATTATAAATAGCCTTAAATTCAGACAATTTGTTATATCATTTTGCTATATCATATCTGGTTGAATATTTATAATTAGAGCTGCATAGTAGGGTTTGAGCAAAAAGATGGATATTTAATTGGCTAAATCTCTACTACAGACAAAAACTTTTTTATCACTTATGATCGGAACATGATATTACCTCTAAAGTAGAAACAGGAATCGTATTTATGGACACTAAAAATCGTTTAGCTTTCAGTTTTATCATAACCTGGGTTTGTACCTGCTTAATAGCAGTAATTATTGGACTCACCTCCAATGCTGCTCCTGCTAAAGCAGATGTTATCTACCACGCTTTCGATGAATGTTTTGCCAATGTCACAGCAGAACTGCCAGAAATTAAAGCAGCAGGATATAACTATATTCAAATTTCGCCTCCCAATCAAACACCATCACGGGAAGATGATGCCTGTACATCAGACAAATACTGGTACTTTCAGTATCAACCATTTGATTATGTTCTGGAAGGAAATCTAGGAAATGAGCAAGATTTAAAGGATTTGATTGACGCTGCTCACGAACGAGGAATTAAAATTATTGCCGATGTGGTCTTTAATCACATGGCTAATTATCGTTTTTATAAAGATGTTGCACCTTTCCCTGAAGCATATCCGCTCTACCCAAAAAAGGAATATTTCCACGAGGCAAAATGTATCGCCAACTATAACAATTCCTACGAAGTTGAAAATGATTGGTTATGTAGTCCCAATGACAGGGAAGGATTGCCAGATTTGAGGACTGACTTACCTTATGTGCAACAGAAACAGCATGAGTATATGCAAAAATTGATGGATCTTGGCATCGATGGTTTCCGCTTTGATGCTGTCAAACACATTTCTGTTGAGGATTTGGAAAAGATAGTCGAAATTATCCCTGAAGATAAGTTTTATTATGGTGAAGCGATCGGTCGCAACTATGACGAGAGCATGAAATATATTCCAGTGTTTCCCAAAGTAACAGATTTTCAACTGGTTAATACCTTGAAAAGTGCTTTTACTTACGGGGGAGACTTACGCTCTTTAATTAATCCAGCAGATACTCAGCGTGCTGTACCTGGAGACAATGCGGTTACCTTTGCTCGGAACCACGATACTTGGGCAATAGGACAGTTTGATAATTGGAAATTTGACAAGAACGATTTAGTTTTAGCAACAGCTTACGTTTTAGGGAGAAAAGAAGGAACGCCTTTGATTTTAACTTTTGATGCTTTCGACCCTACAATTGTTGCTGGCACAAAATTTCACCAACAAATGATGGGAGAATCTCAATATTATCGCAATGGTAACGAAATTGCTGACAGTGCGGACAGTCCTAATTTACTCTTGATCGAGCGTGGAGATAAGGGTTTAACCATTATTAATAAAGCGGGTGAAACATTTGATGTCAGTGCTGCTAAAATGCCTGGTTTAGGAGTTGGTTGTTACAACGAACTACAGTACGACTTTGAAATGTGTGTAGACTATGGCGGTGACGGTCAGAAGTATATTAACAAGTGGGGTTCTCCTAATCGTGGTGGAATTGAAATCGGTCCCCGTACCGCATTGTTCTTTGTCAAAAATGAGGCTTAAGTTGTCTCTTTGATAACCATACCAGATTAATATTGGTGAGGATAGCGATCGCCGTACAATGAATTTATTCATATTTGATGGCGATCGCCTCTTTCTGTAATCTTCTAATTTGAATGTACAGAATGTGGCTTCCAAGCTGACAGAGACTTTAATGCTGCTGTCAATTTGGATATTTGTGTAATTAGGTGGAATTTCCACCGAAATTATATCAAATTCGGTAGCATCGGTTTCAACAATTAATAATTAACAATTAATAATTAATAATTACCTCTTCTTATAAAGAAGCTGAAGATAGAACATTATTTTTATACCAAATTAAGCAGATTTGATATTAAGTCTGCTATTGAAGATAAGTTGCAGACTGCGGTCATATCATGTCCACTGGTATCGTTTGTGTAAAAGTTAGGGTGAATATCTACAGGAAATTTAAGTTTTTTCCAGCTTTTAAGCCTTCTCTCCTAGATAACTAAAGCCTTCTTCCTTACCCTTACCTTACAATACCAATGCTACCGGACTTGATCTCATTCGTCTACTGTCAAACAGGAAGCTAGACTCCTAAGTTCAAACCATCATTTGGGTAATATGAAATACAAAAAATTGGGCGTTGCATAGTTGCGGGATGATGATTAAATTTGCACGCATCTGAAACTGTTAATAAACTAAGAGCAAATTTTTGGTCAGATATCAAAATCATCCCTTGATAATGCAACGCCAAAAATTGTGCTAGTTATACCAATTCACTTTAAAGATGTCACAAATAGTTTCAAACCCCCTATGTGAAATAATTGCCTGAAATTACTGTAGCATCAAACTCTTAAGCCTATAAAATCTTACTTTTGACTGTCAGATATGCGTCTTACATTCTGTTCGCGGAGCGTTTCCGCAGGAAATAGGAACCTCACCAATTAGCACTTGATGCATGACTTTTAACTTCCGTGAAACGGTATTAGAAATTTCCTCATCACCCAATCACCCATCTCCTTTGCTTGTATCGTGTTTCATTAACTGATAATCTGGCTAAGGACAGCGATCGCCTATAATTTGATTCAATTGTTTGATAATAATTCATATTATTATCAAAGACTAAGTATAATGACTTTAACACGTAATCCAAATCTAGATCTAACTACACTCTTCTCTCCTGAGCAGAAAGGGGAGAAAGATCAAACAGATCCCCTGATTGACCCTTGTCCAGATTGGTGGTGGACTGGGCTGCGACCTACAGAAGTCCTAAAAGCATTGCCGATCCCAAATCTAGCCACCTGCACGCGCCGCGAAGTTCTGGACTACTTTGATAATGGCTGGCTAATGACCGAAGTTTTGTTGTCAGCACTACAAGGAGAACAGGCATTCCTCGATCCACCCTACCACCAACTTCGTCATCCTCTAATATTCTATCTATGCCACCCTGCCGTACTCTACATCAATAAGCTTCGGCTAGCTGGACTCATCCACGAGTCGATTAATCCATACTTCGAGCAATTGTTTGAAACAGGTGTTGATGAGATGTCCTGGGACGATATGTCCAAGAATGAAATGGATTGGCCGTCAGTTCGTGAAGTTGTTGAATACAGACGCAGCACCTACAAAATTATCCGGGAATTGATTGAAACCCTGCCCGACCTGGAAGACAGCCATCCACCGATTGCGATGGACAATCCCGCATGGGCACTATTCCTAGGATTTGAACACGAACGCATCCACATCGAAACCTCCAGTGTCTTGCTACGAGAGTTACCACTGTCGGTTTTGCGTCGTCCAGAAGCATGGCCAAACCTGCATCCTTCAGCATTTGCAGAGAGTCATACCGTTGAGAACGAGTTAATCGCCATTTCCAGCAAAACTGTCACCTTGGGTAAGCCTTGGAGAGAACCCTATTTTGGTTGGGACAACGAGTATGGTTCACGGCAGGTAAGGGTTCGGAGTTTTCAAGCCAGTCAATACTTAGTTACTAATCGTGAATTCTACGAATTTGTTGTTGCAGGCGGATACCAGGAATCGAAATACTGGACAGAAGAGGGCTGGGCTTGGAGGCAAAATCGCAATACTAAATGGCCTACTTTCTGGGTTGCTGATGGACCAGCAGGACTGCACCAATACCGACTGCGGACAATATTTGAGGTGGTAGAGATGCCTTGGTCTTGGCCTGTTGGTGTCAACTGGTATGAAGCGAAAGCCTACTGTGCCTGGAAGACTGAGCAGGATAACAGCCCTGCACCCTACAGACTTTTAACGGAAGCCGAACATCATTGCTTGCGTAGGGGCAACCCGCCAGTTAATTTGAATTTAACTTGGGGTTCGGAAACTCCAGTGAATGCTTTACCAGCTAACGAAGCTGGATTTTACGATGTCTTCGGCAATGTCTGGCATTGGTGTGAGGATGACTTCAATCCCTTAGAAGGGTTCCGCGTTCACCGGATCTATGATGACTTTAGTACCCCTTGCTTCGATGGCGAACATAAGATGATTCTTGGTGGCTCTTTTATCAGCACTGGAGATGAAGCCACCCAGTGGGCAAGGTTTCACTTCCGGTGTCACTTCTTCCAGCACGCAGGATTCAGGCTTGTGCGATCTGATGATGGTGACGCAAGCTGCGATGCGGTACTGATTAGTAGCCAAAGCAATGGAGTTAAAGCCTATGAAGGTGAGAAAATTTTGGCAGAAAACCTGATGCTGCATTATGAGTTTGCTGATGAAGTAATGCCATACAATTTCGGCCCCAAGAATGCCGTGGGATTTCCCCAGCGTATTGCTCAACTAACCTTGGAGACAGCCGATCGCCTGGGAATCAAGAAGGATCGGGCAATAGATGTTGGCTGCTCCGTTGGTGGCTCAACCTTCGAGTTAGCCCGGGGATGCGAGTCAGTGTTAGGGATCGACCTCAGTGTCACCTTTATTGAAGCAGCCGAAACCCTACGTCGCAAAGGCAGACTAGCTTATAGTCGTCGGGATGAGGGGGAAAACACCAGCCAAGCTGAAGTTTGCTTGCCAGAAGACTTGGATCGCCGTATAGTGAATTTTCGCCGTGCCGATGCCTGTGCGTTGCCCCCCGAACTCGTTGGGTTTGATGTGGTGTTAGCGGCTAATCTTATTTGTCGTCTACCTAGTCCTAGAGGATTTCTCGGTCGGTTGTGTGGCGCACGCGGTCTAGTACGGCCAGGTGGACTACTGGTGCTAGCCACACCGTTTACCTGGGATGAGCGTTTCACTCCACGGGATGCTTGGCTGGGCGGACATGATGGTGAGGATTCCTTGACTGTATTGCAAGGAGAGCTAAACCAAGATTTTGAGTTGCTCGACACGCAGGATATGCCCTTCCTAATTCGGGAACACGCTCGTAAGTTTCAGTATGTGGTATCCTTGGTCAGTTTGTGGAAGCGGCGTAGCGACTAAATGTATCAGGACTTACGCAAAATATTAAGTCATACACCATCTGTAGGGGCGATTCGCGTTTGCGCAGCATTCCGGAGGAAATCGCCCCCTACTAGATATGCTGGTTATGCGTAAGTCCTGTGTATATTATTGCTAATGCGCTTGTTATATAAAATCCAATTGAACAGTCGTCATTGCGACGATAGGAAGCAATCTCAAGGATGCGCGGAGATTGCTTCCTTCCACTCCGTTCCAGTCGCAATGACTTGAGTATAGTAATTATCCAGATTTGATATTATAGTAAAAAAAATTTAGAGGGTGATAGAAAAATGAACAAATTCAAAAGTATAATCGACAGGGCAAGCAGTGAAGCAGATCAGGAACTTAAAACCCTACAAGAACTAGAAATCTTTGTTCTAGATAATTCTGTTCGTGAAACCACTGTGGGAACTGCTCGTGGTCATGTCCTTGAAGACAAAATAAATATCTTAAAATCTATTGCTGAAACTGAACTAAATGAAGTGATTCTTGGCACTTATGGTTCTAACAGAAATGTTGATGACCAAATTCCTAAACATTGGATCGATCTGGGTGGAACTTTAGATAATATGTGGGGATTTAGCGAAGCTTACAGTGCTTTAGATAAATATGGAGTTCCCATTGATGAGCCAGCAGATGGATTGTTGGAAATGGTCAACGATCATAAGATGAGTAATGCGATTATCGAAATAGATTTATGTAGTCCTGCCATCAATTATCAGCAGTTCGATCTTAACCAATTTATTTTAAACCAAGTGGAGTGGGGTAATAAAAATTTGATGCCACGGGGCGAACAAAAACTTCCTCCACGTCTCCTTGTAAATTTGAGAGATTTCGCAAATTTTGAAACTGATACAGAGGGTTTAACCAGAGCGCTCCATCTCGTTGAAGCTTTGGGTAATCTGCCTAGCGATCGGCGTCCCTTTGGACTGATGATAGAGGAACCAACGGGTTTTTTGCTGCCAGAAACTGTAAGCAAACTGACTAGCATTATTCGTGAAACCATGATTTCGGCAAATTGGTCAAATGGTAAGCTACTTGTTCATGTACATTGTGGTTTTGGTTTGGCAGAGTCAACGGTTTTAGAAGCATTGGCAAATGGTGCTGATGGGATATGGAGTGCTGTTTGCAAGGCTGGAGCAGCTTTGGGTCATTCATGCTCAAGTATTACATTAACAAATCTAGCTAGGCTTGGCAATAAATTTGTAACTCGTACATACAACCTGCCAGCCATTATTAAAGCTGCGCGCAAAGTACATACAATTGCATCAAAAGAACCTGTCCCTAGGGACCAGGAAGTTTATGGTAAGGAAGCTTTCGATCTCGTGTTCGGTGGATGGCATGGATTCATGGGAGATAAAATGGGTGCCGTTGCTAGTATGATTGGTGTCAAGCAGACTGTAAGAATCAGCGATTTTGCCAATGCCGAAATGCTACGTCAAGCTATGATTGAACGATTCGGCGAACCAGAAAAAACCGGATGGGATGAAAACTTATGCAAAAAGATGGAAGAAAAAATTGATGATCACTTAATTCGCGGACAAAGCTTTGACTATAATACTATTACTGGGTTAGCGCAATTATACGAATATAGCGGAGGATGTATTTCATCGTCTATGCTGAAAATTATTACCTCAGACAGCGATGTTCCTGATGAACACCCACTGATCGTTAGTCTCAAACAACGATGGAAAAAGTTGTCAGAAAAAATTAATTCGCCGTCTCATGAAAGTATAGAGGAACTGACTTCAAAACCTAGCATATTTTGGCAAAACCCAGAGATTCCTGAAACAATGGAAGAGATACCCATCAATCATTTTCTTGATGATATTTTCACAGGTGTTCATGTCACAGGAAAACAAAGGGAGATGATTAGCAATTTGTTAGATGTTGACGGTAACGGTTATGTATCTTGGCAAGAGTTTTGCTTTCGTTTGAAATGGACTATACAACAGAAGGGTGTACTCTACTACCCAACACCGGAAGCATTAATTTTGGGAACTTTTGAATTCATCTTACAGCAATTTTAATATAGCAATTCCCATACTGGTGAGGTACAAAATTTTAGGTTTGAGGGAACAGGGAACAGGGAACAGGGAATAGATAAAGAAGAAAAACAACTGTACCTCATAACTTTGGGAATTGCTATCATGTGTGTAGACTACTGTGGTGATGGTCAAAAGTACATTAATAAATGGGTTTCCCCTAATCGCGGTGGAATTGAAATCGGTCCCCGTATCACATTGTTCTTTGTTAAAACAGAGGCTTAATATCAAGTCCGGTTGACAAGTGGTGATTAGCGACGAAAGGAAGTAATCTCTTAAACCTTTGAAATAACTTCCTTTCACTCCCTTCCAGTTGCTGTGTGCCAGGCTATAGTAATTATCTGGATTAGCCTTCTAATTACAAACCAACAATTAATAAAGAAGGTGGAGTCAAAATTGCTCCTGATACTGCATCTTCTCTCTAAATCAGTCATCATATCAAATCCGGTAGCATCGGTGTAATTAGATAGTTAATCTAGGAGGACCGAGTCAACCCACCCCTCGCCCCTCCCCCTCCGGTGGAGGGGAAGGACCTCCTCAGGAGGGAAGAGAATGCGCGAAACATTTGCTCTTGGATGAAGATGAAAATTTTTTTTATACCGAACCCGAGCGGATTTGATATCAGTTAAAATTAGGATTGAGGAAAAATTATAAATATCTTCGATCTTTAGCAGTAATTACAGTAATTAAATAATTGATAATCTGGATTACATAAATTGCTTTACTGGGAAGATTTTATGTTTTGCCGAAGGTCTATAGGAATATAATCATTATACTTATTCTGATTGTAGAAATAAACAGTCCGAATTGGATAAGGAATATTAATATCTACCCGATCAAAAACTTTCTTAATAGCAATAATTGCGTGAGTTTGAGTTCGGCGTACTTCTTTCTGTTCTGCCTTAGTCCAATACCGCACAATAAAGTCTATTGAACTATCATTAAAACTAACTAAATCTATCTCAGGATCGGGATCTTCTAAGACACCTTCAACCTTTTGAATAAGTTTGTATAATATCTCTGCTGCTTCTGATAAAGGAGTATTATAATCTACACCTACTCCTAGGTCAGTTCGTCGAATACCAAAAGCAGTTCTTACTTGTATAGCACTGGTAAATACATTAGCATTAGGTAAAATCACTCTTTCGCCATTGTAAGTCCGAATTTTCGTAGTCCTAATATCAATTTGTTCTACAGTACCTTCATACTTATCAACTATTATTTGGTCGCCGATACGAAATGGCTCTTGTAATAAGAGTAATATTCCTGCAAGAAAATTTTTAAATATGTCTTGAAATGCAAAACCAACTGCAACAGAACCAAGACCTAATGTCGCAATAATATCTCCTAGTTTTAAACCGGGAAAAGCAATAACACAAGCAATAATAACTCCTATTACCCAAACACCCACATGGGTAGTTTTTGTGATTAAAATTTGTAAGGATTTACTACGAGTTGCACGCTTTCCTACCCGTTGAGCAAGGTTCCGAAGTAATTTTGCTGCATAGCGAGTTAAAAAAATAATAATTAATGCTATTAGTATGGCTGGTATGACTTTTATAGTACTTTCAAGTACATCTTTTAATCCATTAATAATTATATTGATTATTTCATCCATATATAAGTAAAAATCCTGAACTTTAGTAACCTCTATTTAATTTCTTGAAGAAGGTTTAAGGTTAAATTGATAATAAGATTATAGGTGGTAATTTGGGCATAAATACCCGGATATTACCACCTAAAATATAATAACTATTTATCTTTTAGCAATAATCCAAACAGCATGAACAATTCCTGGGATATAACCCAGTAAAGTCAAAAGAATATTCAACCAAAATTGACCGCCAAAACCTACTTGCAGAAATACGCCAAGCGGTGGTAAAAAAATCGCACAAATTAAACGAATAATATCCATGTTAATCTCCTTAATAAAATGGTTCTGTGGTATATAATCTATCTCACTCTTTGTGAGGTATCTTGGTTCTCCTTCTTTTATGTCCTCTGTTCTCTGTTTTCAGTTCTCTAAAACCCAGAACTTTGTATCTCACTCAGAGATGAGAATTGCTATATTATCAACTTGTGAGGCAAGTTTGTCAACGCTTTATATGAAATACGAAAAATGATGCTAGTTATGAATTTCCCCATCTCCCTATCTCTCATCTTATCGCTAGCAAATATTAACCTATTTCATATTATTTACTATTGCCAAACAAAAACTTAGGCTTCATATTCTGGCAAATTGCTCTGAATATTTTCATCTCCCGATTCAATATCGTAGTTTCCATTCCATTCATGACAAGTACCATTTTCAGGAAAATGAGGAACTTGATACCCAGCCAAATAGTTATATGAAAGTTTAATAGAGGGCTTTATTTAATTTTAATAATTCAGGTAAAAAATATATTTATTATAGAATGTATCTTACTTCTGACACTGAAATAAGTCATCTATCTCAAGATATAGATCCTATACAGACCCAGCAAATCAAAAAAGTTGTTTTTATTGGATCTTAATTATTCATTCTATCCCAAATTAAAAATATCGTGAAAAAGAGACAGGAAATAGGGTAAACCAAGCCTATAAAAAATCTACCAATTTTTCTGCAATTATTCTCCTTTCAACCCTAACTTTCTGCTTGCTCAAGCCGAAAAAGCCAGACCCACTGGAGCGAAAAAAAGCCTAAAACCTTTATCTGTCGATTAAAAAAACTGACACTCCCGCCTGTTCCCCGTTCCCTAAAAGCGATAAGGTTTTTATACACAAATAAAATAGGACTGCTATATCTATCAAATGGTATAATCATAAAATACATCAAGATACTCCTTTCGATAGAAGAAAGTTTAAAAAATTATTATTAGTATATAAATGTAGATAAAAAAGTTCTGAGGTTAATATCCATGACTACCGAAGATAGAGTAAAAGCAACTGTTAAAAATATTGAAGGTAAAGCTCAAGAAATGCTTGGAGAAATTACTGGTAATCCAGAAGACAAAGCTGAAGGACAAGTTAAGCAAGATGAGGCTAGAGTAGAACACATTGTAGAAAATGCTAAAAAAGAAGAAGCTAAGAAAAAAATTGACTAGACTGACTAAATTTTCTCAATCATTTTAGTATAACTAATATTTGATCAGAATCCAAGGAAAATATATTGAATACTTTTCCTTGAATTAATAAACTCTTTTTCAAGATAGGATAAGTCAAGAATTAGTTGGGGTGAATTTTTAATAGCAAAGGATTGAATAAAAAAATCTTTTTATTCAAGCTATTAAACCACTCTGACATCTTTGACTAATGCAGATAGAAAGCATAACTATTAAAGGAAATTGATCGAGCTTAACTAACTAAACCAGCACGCAAAGCACGGACTGCTGCTTGAGTGCGATCGTTAGCACACAGCTTATTTAAAATACTACGAACATGGGTTTTGACAGTTCCGATAGTGATATAAAGCTTGTCAGCAATTTGAGCATTGCTACACCCAGAAACTATTAGTTGTAATACTTCTAATTCTCGTTCTGTTAGAGGATCTATCTGAATTATTCCATCTCCTCCTGGCGCACAGTCCATTTCATTTAGTTTTATTAGTGGTTGAGAAGTTGGATAGTTACTATCAGAAGTTTCCTGAGCTTGGTTAATTACTACACTGGCGATCGCCGGGTCGATCCAATTATTACCTTCATTAGTAACCTCAATAGCCTGAAGTAAATTACTAAAACTGACATCTTTGAGACTATATGAGTCTGCACCAGCACTAAAAGCAGCTATTACAGTATCTTCACTATCTTTTGTTGTTAAAACTAACACTTTTGTTTGTTTATATTCCCGATCACCATTTAATTGTTTCAACTTCTGAGTTAGTTCAACTCCATCCATATCAGGTAGATTAAGAGCAACTATTGCTACATCAGGCTGAGTTGTTTGCACAATATTTAAACCTTTTTGGCCAGAAGCGGCATCCCCAACTACTTTAATACCTTCAGACATTTGTAATGCAGCTACCAACCCAGCACGACTTGAGTCATGCTTTTCAATCAAAACAACTCTGATTATGTTCATCGTAATTCCCTTTTGCTTAAGTTAAACTTGTGGGATTGTTTGTAAATCAGTTTTGATTTATCTTATAGGGAAAATAAGAAAATGCTCTTCAGCTTTAACGTAAAGCCCCTATTTTTGTAAGCTTATCATCTAATTTTCTCAAAAACTGTAAATCTGTCTCTGGTAAATACCCCCCACTATCCTTTTCTAAAAAACTAAACCCTTGCCTAAACTCATACCCACTTGCCTGAATAGGTGCGTCAAAATGACAGGGAATAATCTGCCGAAAATTCCAACTTGCCACTTTCTCAACCCACTCCATCACCTGTTTGGGATCGCGATTCAAAATCAGGGTTTGCAATATAGGTGCTACTAACAACCGCCCATCCTGTCGTAATTGTGTAAAAGAACGCTGCCAGTCAGACTTCCATCGCCACGGTAAGAGACCAAAATATGCACGCTTCGAGCGATCGCCTGCTTTCCAAACATTCTTAAAAATTTCCCCAGTAGGAACTACCTCTAAAGCACCCACCTGAAAATATAATCCAAACAAACATATTTTTTGCCACCCTACACATCTATTTGTGGGAGTATCCTCTACCACATCAAACACATCATCTTTGGCATGAAACAATAACGGATAGGGATCTAAATTCAAAATATCGGGCGGTTCAGCAGGTACAGATAAAACAGTATCAACCGCCAGTAAAGTTTGGGATGGACTATGCCAGAATACTACTTCTGCAAAAGGTTTGAAACCAATATCAAGGGGTCCGAGAGTTGCGTAGTCAAATTCTGCTGCAAAAGGTGCATCTCCACTATTCACAGGGAGTAAGTAGGTGCGGTTTCTTGGTAAACCCAACCAACTCAGGGGTAAATTTAGAGGAAAACTCCATTGGTTGGGCGTAACAAAAACTTCCGCCGTGGGAAATTTTCTCGCAAAGGGTCCCACATATACTTTATGTTCTAAGCCAGAAATAGTTGGTAAAATAATGTAGCGAACTTCTCCATATTTTTCTACCAATTCATTGACAAGGCGCACACATTCCCGGGTTGGTGCTATTGGGGCGTAGACAAACAAGCCGCCTCCAATCATTCTTACCACTGTCATCCGAATTGGTACAGTGACATAGAAGATACCCTGAAGTTGGTCAAAAGTCCAGATTGTATCTTTGACAATCTCCTTTCGTAATGTTCGTCTTTGTCCATAAGGGTATAAGGGTAAAATAGGCCATAGAGGCCATGACCAATCCTGAGAGTGAGAAATATTCTGTTGTCTTTGTTTCCCTGAATGCACTTTTAATGCAGTTATTTACTACAGTTATTACTTTATAGTATTAAGAAGAAATAAGGAAGTGGGCTAGCCAAAATTAAATTTCGGAAATTAGAATTTGATGCAATTTCTTTACGTTGGTAGTTCTACTGTAAAAGTTGTCCAACCATTACTGCTAGTGACAAGTATATTGCCATTTAGCTGCTCTACCAATTTTTTTACTAGAGCTAAACCTAAACCTGTCCCCCCTTGTTTCCAAGGATCGGCATTAGGCACTCGATAAAATTTATTAAATATTTTAGGTAACTCAGATTCGGGAATTTCTGATGGGTTACTAATCATAAATTTGATTGTAGAAGGTACTTCTTTAAGGCTTTTTTTGCTACTTTTTTTCTGGTTAGATTCAACGGAAAACTTAATTTCGCCACCATTCTGGGTATACTTACAAGCATTATTCAGGAGTTCTGCTAAAATTCTGCTTAAACTATGATTATTAGATATAATTTTAGGTAGTTTTTTAGAACATTTAACTTTTAGAGTTTGTTCCCGTTCTCTAACTCTAGATTTAAAAGGATCGATCATAGTGGGAAGCCAACTTGCTAAATCTATTGTATCTATAGGGATAAATTCAGTGCCACCTTCTAAGCGCTGTAAATCTAACAAATCGGTAATTAACTTAATTTCTCTTTTACACTCTGTATCTAAAATATTTAAATATTCTTTACCGCGTTCTGATACAGGAAAGACTTTCAACATATGAATAGCCATTTTCATGTTCGATAGAGGTGTTCTTAACTCATGAGAAACAGTGCTTAAAAAATCATCTTTGAGAATATTAAGTTGCTGTAGTTCTCGCACTTTTTGTTGCAATTCTGCTGTGCGGTCTTGAACTTGTTTTTCTAAATCTGTGTTCAGAGTTTGTACTTGTTGATAAAGTTGGGCCTGTTGAATACCGATCGCTAACTGAGTTGCTAGCTGCTTCAAAAAATCAATTTCAGATTGTTGCCACTCTCGAATTCCCGAACCTTCCTGGGTACACATCAGTCCCCATAGTTGTCCATCTTGGGAAATTGGTACTATTAACCAAGCTTTTACCTGTTTTTCCTTCAACTCAGTAATTTTTTCTGTACTTGAATCTGTTTGAGTGATATCAGAAACTGCCTGAATAGTATTTTGATTCATGTTTAAATTTGACATTAAGCATTCGGATGAAATTGTTTCTCCCATCCAGGAGTTGCAGTTTTTTTCTACTGACTCAGCAACTATTTTAGCGACTTTTGCAGTTTCTACCTGAAATAACACTACTCGATCTGTTTTGAGGAATTGCTTAACTTCTGTCACTACAGCATTAATAATTTCATCTATATCTAGAGATTGATGAATCCGAAGAGCTATTTTTGCCAGGAGGCGATCGCGTTCTAACTGTGCTTGTATTTCCGCCGTTCGTGCCTGCACTTCTTTTTCTAATTGTGCATTTCTAGTGCGTAATAGTTCAAATTTTTCTGCTTGCAGTTGATTAACATCTTTTCGTAATTTTCTGACCAACCCAAACATTACTGTCGGGTCTAATACTTGCAGTAAACTAGTCTGATTAACTGTTCCCAGAAACTCTCCTTGTTTACCACATACTATCAATATTTCTACCTGTTCATGCAACATTTTTTTATGAGCATCCCAGAGAGAATCTGTTTGTTTCAAACAATTCAATGGCGTTTTCATTACCTTTTTTACAGGTGTTGTTGCCAAACTCATATTTATATAATAGCCTTGTGCAATATCATCTGTAGTGATTATGCCAACAGGTTTGTCAATTTCAGTCCTTTGTGTTTTATTTTTTTTATTCTGTGTTACGATTACACTATTTACTTGTTGATCAGACATCAATTTACTAACCTCCAACAATGATGCCGTTTCTGGAGTTGTGACTGTAAAAGAATCATTTTTTACTTCATTTACCCTTCTTGAGCTGAGAATATTAGAAGGTTGCAGTACTTGACGAATTCTTTCTGGTGTCACAACGCCAACTATTTGACCCATACTATCTAGCACTGGTAGATGACTAATTTTATGTTGGCGAAACAGAGATAAAGCAGTAAATAAATCTTGATCGTCTGATTCTTTTATAGTCACAAAATTAGATGATATGACTTCTTTTATCTTGACATTTTCTGATAAATTGCTTAGATTACCAACTTGACCAGTCGCAATTAGTTTAACAAGATCGCTGACAGTAAATATTCCTAATAGAAAAGAAGATTGTGCATTATATTTTTGATCTTTTTCAACATATTTTTGTTCTACAATTAAAACACTTGTAGCTTTTTCCTGTTTTGATAATGGTGATTCATGAATTCCATTTGTCAGTGTATTGACAGGTATTTCACAACTGCTTTGTAACAGACTCATTTGTTTTAGTACGTCTACCAGAGGAGTTTCGGGTGTTACAGTTAGTGGATAACGGTCAATTGCTTTTTGTAGAGGTGATGAATAGATACAAGATTGAGCAACCATAATCATATCTCCTTTATAAATAAATGCAAAATATTATTTAAGATTTTTCAGGCAAATCTAGAGTTTTTTATATTTAATAAGTAATTCTATTAGAACCGTAATTATTGCCTAAAAATTACAGTATAAATTTTAGCATCAAATCAAGTTTGGATCAATATTTGAAAGTGCTAAAATTAGGTTTAGTTTGAGTTTACTAAACTCGATCTACTTTGAAAAAAATCAGAGTGTTGTGAAACTGATTACTGTTAACAATAGTGGTGATTAATGTATGAAACTAAGTAAGGAAGCGATCGCGAGCACTACTGATATTAAGTTCGATTGGATACTTACTTGCATTTTATAGAAACAGACCCAAGGAGGTTATATAATAGAGTTGTCGCTAAATAGATATAAAAAATATCCACAACCTAGACAGGGTAATTATTTTGAGTCTTTTGATCTATAAATAACTACAAGCTTTACATAGGGGGGTTTCTACAATTTTTTAGTTTATCAAGCGACAAGTCTAATATATTTACATAAATATAATGCTCTACTTTTTGAAGTACAGACTTCTCAGGATTTTTGCTGACTAGCATGGCCTTCACTTTTGATATTTAAGAAATAAATTAGAATATAATTTGTCATTTCTAGAGTTTTTGTTTCAAAATATTAAGTAAAGATGAGTTGAGAGTATTACCTATGTTTCCATTCTTTGCTAAACCCTGCTGTGGCTGGGACTTTTTTCAACCAGAGTCTCGTAAAGTCCATCAGGAAAATAAACTGAAATTCCTCAAGTGGATGCGAGATGATCTAGAAACTAGATTAGCTGGACTTAATGCGGCCATTCAAACCATTGAACGCCAGATTAATCAAGATCAACCTTCTTAATGTTATAGAGTTGATCATCCACCGAGAAAGCCTTGGAGTGCATTACTCCTAACACTTTAACTACAGTTATTTTTTCTGGGGCGCATAATATTACGCCCCTTACTTTGAGAATATTGGAATTACCCAAGTAATATAATTTCTCACTGATTAAAGCTACAGAACTAATCTTTTAGTCCTTGACAATAAATTTAAAGGTGTTGGTGAATCAAACTATGAATTAAGATATTTGGACTAACTGTAATCAACATCAGAATTATGAATACCCCTTTCATTACTTGCTCCCGAACTTGCTCCCGAACAACCCGTAAACGAAATAATCTGTAGGGACTTTGTATTCAAAGTCCCTACCTATTCCCTATTCCCTAAGCACGAAAATCATAGCTAAATTCACCAACGCCAATTTAAATTGTCAGGCAACATTGGTATAATATAAATGATTTCTTCTTCTTTGTTACTGTTTTATCTTTTAATATCTACAGCTTTCCTCCAAGTCTAATCACAACCCCATTCTCAGTCACTCATTGACTACTGAATACTTCTTCAAAATTTCCTAGAGATTTTCTACACACCCATGCCGAGGATGACTATAGCAAAATATGATAGAAGCTATCAATCAAGTTACCCCTTTCCAGGCTTTGGCCCTTCAAGTCCAGGCGAAAGCAGTAAATCAGGCCAACGATCGGGAATCTGCGCGATCGCTGATTCAATCAACCATCAATCACCTAGCCAAACAAATAGCTGCTAGTAAAGCTTTTATTGGCCTAAACTGTAAATTAGTTTTACTGCCAGAATATTTTCTCACAGGTTTTCCGATGGCCGAGTCTTTGACAAGTTGGGCAAATAAAGCGTGTTTAGAAATGACTGACCCCATCTACGATCGCCTAGGAGAGATTGCTCAAAAAAATGATATTTTTCTAGGGGGCAATGCTTATGAAGTTGACCCCAACTTTCCCGAATTATATTTTCAAAGCTGCTTTCTCATTGACCCCAGTGGCAATATCGTATTGCGCTATCGCCGTCTTAACTCCATGTTTGCTCCTACTCCCCACGATGTATGGGATAAATATCTCGACTGTTATGGTTTAGAGGGAGTATTTCCCGTTGCTAAAACAGCGATCGGTAATTTTGCTGCCTTTGCCTCCGATGAAATTTTATTTCCAGAAGTGACCCGATGTTTGGCAATGCGTGGAGCAGAAATTTTACTGCATCCTACTTCAGAAGTTTATGGGCAAGCGCGATCGCCAAAAGAAGCAGCGAAAGTTTCTCGTGCTGTGGAAAATATGATGTATGTGATATCTGCTAATACTGCAGGTATTGCCAATACTCCCATTCCTGAAGCTTCCGTTGATGGGGGTTCTAAAATTATCGACTACCGAGGTTTAATATTAGCGGAAACGGGTGCAGGGGAAAGCATGGCCGCCTATGGTGAAATTGATATTATGGGTCTCCGCAACTATCGCTCTCAAGTGGGAATGAAAAATTTATTAGCAAGGCAACGATGGGATATTTATGCAGAAAGTTATCGTCAGTTTCATGCTTATCCTGCTAATACTATGGATGGTGGAGTAGTTGAGCGAAAACATTTTATTGAAACTCAACGTGCAACTATTGAAAAGTTGAGAAAAGAAGGTATTATATGAGGAACAAGGGAGTAGGGAGTAGGGAGTAGGGAGTAGGGAATATATTGAAACTTACCTTACTATTGAAGTAATTAAGATAGGTTTTTTCAACTAACTCCTACGACCTTCTTCACATCATATTATCGCTGAAAAAATGTAAGCATTCAGCTATTAGCGTTCAGCGCTTCAGATGCATGAAAGAAAGAATCAAGCAATAACCAAGGTTAGCTGAAAGGACTATTTCATTTCCTGCGGAATGCTGCGCAAACATCACTTTTCATTATCCTTGAATACTAATTACTTTTTCCAAGATAATTACTTAATAACTCATAGCTGATAGCTGACCGCTGAATGCTTACGAAAAAATATATAATATTATGTCCGGTTGAATAGTTATAAATAACGAGAGAGGAGTCAGGAGTCAGGAGTCAGGAGAAACGGGGAATTTAGAGGAGGTAGAAGTAAGAATTGTTCCTCAATTTTTCAGTCCTTGATTTGCCCAAAATGCGCTCCTTTTTGAACGTTTTAAACTAAAACAAGCGCATTTTCTTGGGATCTCAGAAGACACTTACCTTTATCTGTCAATGCTTTGATAGTTAATCAGCAAATCCTAATTATCCGGACATAATATACAGTGGTTTCCTTTGCTATGAGGTACAGTCCAATCTTCTTAGTTTTTGACTTCTGAATTCTGCCTTAAAATAAGGTGTACCTGATTACATTGGAAAGTGCTGTAAGTACCACCTACCACCTAAAACCTACTACCTACGACCTTCTTCAATAGCCATAATAATACAGATAAAATTTATAACCTCCAATACTCCAACAGGAAAAAATCGTGAAATAAATCAAATATTTTAAAAAGTTATCTGCTGGTACAAAACCGCATAAATTTAAAAACAAAGATTTCACAAATTGACCCTGTTGTTCTGACTTTTGTTTGTTAGTTTCACCTAATAGATAATTTTCCTGATTTGTCAATATACAAGTTTCTTGATTTAGTTGCCATTGAATCACCATTAGTGGTATCCAAACTAAATAAATCAATAACAATTTATTAGGTAATAGCCATCCAGTCAAGGTAAAAATCAAGACAGAAGTATGTAATATTTTGAGCAAAAAAACAATTAATTTTTTATCCAGAGATAATTCATTCATCAACTTTTAAACCACCAAGGGTTAATTATAGAATTTACTTTACTTAAAATCGATTTTTTCCGCATAAATCTTTTCATACCATCAACTCCCATTCGAGAAGCACCTAAACCGGAAAACTTAAAAGAATTTTTTTCTCCTTCATTGATAAATGCTGTTAAACCCGCATCATTAATACTAATACCTCCAGCATTTATCTGACTAGCAACTGCTAAAGCTTCAGCTTCAGAACCAGCAAAAACAGCAGCACTTAATCCATAAATTGTATCATTTGCTAATTTTACCGCCTCTTCAACAGTAGTAAAAGACATCACAGGTATTATTGGTCCAAAAGTTTCCTCAGTCATTATTTTCATACTATGATTTACATGATTTAAAACTGTGGGTAAACACCAGAAACCACCATCTAAATTTTCGACATTTCCTCCACAATGAATAACCGCACCTTTAGCCACAGCATCTTGTAAATGTTCTCTAATAATCTCAGCTTGTTTTGTGGAAATAATTGGTCCGATTTCTCCAGATTCAACATTGGGATAAGCTAATTTCAGACCTTTAGCTTTTTCGGTAAGTTTAGTAATAAATTCTATCAAAATTGATTCGGCCACATAAATACGTTCAATTGATAAACATGACTGCCCCGCATTAACAACTGAAGCCCATAAAAGTGCCGATGTTGCTAACTCTAAATCTGCTGAAGCTAACACTATTGCCGGGTCTTTACCTCCCAATTCTAAACAAGCTGGAATAAATCTTTTTGCTGCTGCTTCGGCAACTTTTTTACCTGTGGCAACACTACCAGTAAAACAAATAAAATCTACATATTCTATTAAAGCTGCGCCAGTTTCTCCAGCTCCTTCAATATAAGTAAAAACATCACACAACAAGGGAATATTAGCAATAGTGTCTAACAGAGGTTGGATAAATCTCGGAGTAATTTCACTTGGTTTAATTGCCACAGAACAACCAGCAATTAAAGCTGGAATTGCATCGATTAAAGAAAGTAATAAAGGAAAATTCCAGGGACTAATAATACCAACTAACTGATAAGGTGAAAATTGATTTTGTAGTTGAATAAATTGAATTGTTGTAGTTTTGGTTGACTCAGTTGATAAGAGTTGCGGTGCTAACTTACACCATCTATCTATACTATTAGTCACAGAGTCCATTTCTAGTCTTGATTCTATTAGTCTACCTGTATCATTTACTAATGCCTGTATTAGTTTTTCCCGATGAGAAAATATAGTTTCTTTCCATTGTTGTATTGCCTGAATACGTTGTTCTATTCCACACTTTTCCCACTCAATTTGAGCAGATCGTAAATTAAGACATTTAGTAGCAATTTGTTCTACAGTTGGTTGGGTAATGAAATAATCATTTATACCAGTGCGCGGGTTACGAATTTTCATTTGATTGACCATATTAAATCAGGGGGTTTGGGACATTTTAGTTGGGGATTATATCAAATTTGGTTGAATACTTATTATATAGTTGGGGGAGTAGGGGAGATTTACGGCAGATTTAAGGTAAATGAGGTACAAATTATGAATGGTAAAGTGTCAGATATATAAAAGGTGCATATTCCGCACCCTAAATCGTCAATTTAATCGACAAGGAACAGCAGAATCTCTGATATAGAATTCGGTTATACAGTATGTGTTTATAATTCTATAACTACTTCAATATTCAATCTCCCCTACTCCTCCACCCCTTAGTCCCTACATGATATAAACTCCTCCACTTGCTCCCAAACTTTATCTAATAAACCTGTTGCTGCTGCATCAAACCATTCAATTTCTGGGTACGCTCGAAACCAAGTCCGTTGTCGCTTGGCAAACTGACGAGTATGTAAAACTGTTGCATCTATCGCCTCAGTTAAACTAATATCCCCTGCCAAATATTGTTTCATCTCTGCATAACCCAATGTATCTAACAATGGCAACTCCGCACCATATTTTTCACACAAAAATTTGACTTCCTCCACTAACCCAACTTCCACCATTTTATTAGTCCGATAACGAATACGATCGCCCAAAACTTCCACATCACAGTCTAACCCGATCTGCAAAATAGGATAATTTGGTGGGTTTTCTCCCTGCTGTTGAGAAATGGGTTTCCCACTCACATAAAAAACTTCCAATGCTCGCAAGGTTCGTACCGCATCATTAGGGTGAATTTTTTGAGCAGCAATTCCATCAACTTGTTGTAACATTTCGTAACATTGTTTTTGACCTAAATCTGCTAACTGCGATCGCAACTTTTCATTAGGCCCAACTCTAGGAATCTTTAAACCTTTAACTACTGCCTTAATATATAGACCCGTACCCCCCACTAATAAACTCGGAGATGCCAAATCAGTTTTACTAATTAAATCTTGTGCCTGTTCCTGGTATTCTGCTAGAGTTAAAATCTCCGTGGGTTCACAAATATCTACTAAGTAATGAGGTACTAATTCCCGTTCTGTTGTAGTTGGTTTTGCCGTTCCAATGTTAAAATATTTATACACTTGACGAGAATCTGCGCTGATAATCGCCGATCCTAATCTCTGGCCTAAACCCAAAGCTAATCCAGATTTACCCGTAGCAGTAGGCCCACAAATAGTAATGAGAGAAAAGTCAAAAGTCAAAAGTTAGACAAGTTATTAGTTTCTATATATTATTTATCAAAAAATAATTCAGGTCAACTCTTCGTCGGTTCCCCTACCTAACTCCTTGTTAATTGAAGAAGTCAGAAGTTAAATTTCTAATTGGGGATTCTCATCAACAACTAAAATTAGGCCGATGTTTTATATATTTGGGTCGGCATTCATCCCCACTTCACTTTAACAATTGATAATGAACAATGAACAATGAACAATGAATAAAGAATAATTACCTATCCTTGAAAGAAGAGGATTGAACTTAAGGAAAATATTTTCTTTTGATTTTATTCATAAATGAAGAGGTCTTATCGCAAATTCAGCAATTATCAATTATCCATTATCCATTGATAAGGGTGTCCCGATCGTTTTTTTAGGTGGGAACTTATGTCTAAATTTTTGTTAATTCTGTCTTCTGACTCCTGAATCCCGACTTCTGACTCATGACTACCTACATACCCTAAACAAATTTCTCTTCAAAATAGCCTAGAGTCGCTTTTAAGGCTTTTATGTTATAATTTAGTATAACTTTATCATTTTTTGACAAAAGTTGCGATTAAAGCAAGTATTAGGAGGGATATTGCTATGGCCAGCAGCGATTATGGCGCTGAACAAATACAAGTTCTCGAAGGTCTCGAAGCGGTACGCAAACGACCAGGAATGTACATTGGTACCACAGGGCCTCGTGGACTACATCATCTAATCTACGAAGTTGTCGATAACTCTATCGATGAGGCGCTAGCTGGTTATTGCACCCACATCGAAGTTGATCTGAATGAAGATGGTTCTGTTAAAGTTACAGATGATGGCCGGGGAATTCCAGTAGATACCCATTCTAAAACAGGTAAGTCAGCTTTAGAAACAGTTATGACCGTTCTCCACGCTGGAGGTAAATTTGGTGGTGGTGGTTATAAAGTTTCTGGGGGATTACACGGAGTGGGGGTTTCTGTGGTCAACGCTCTGTCAGAGTGGGTAGAGGTAACGGTTTGGCGTGATAAAAAGACACATATCCAAGGTTATGAGCGTGGCAAACCTACTGATAGGCTGAAATCTAAGTCTAATAAAGAAAAGCGCACGGGTACATCAGTACATTTTCTCCCCGATGAACAAATTTTTACTACAGGTATAGAGTTTGACTACAATACTGTTGTTGGTCGTCTGCGAGAACTAGCATATTTGAATGCAGGTGTCAAGATTACGATCACAGACCACCGCCTAGAATTAATCAAAAGTGATGAACCACGAGTTGAATCTTATTGTTATGAGGGTGGGATTAAGGAATATGTTGTCTACATGAACCGGGAAAAGCAACCTTTGCACGAAGAGGTGATTTTTGTACAAGGGGAAAAGAATGATGTGCAAGTGGAAGTAGCTTTGCAATGGTGTTTAGATGCTTTTAGTGATAATGTTCTCGGTTTTGCCAATAATATTCGGACTATTGATGGTGGTACTCATTTGGAGGGGTTAAAAACTGTTTTAACCAGAACAATGAATGGTATTGCTCGTAAGCGAAATAAACTCAAAGAAAGTGATTCTAATTTAGGTGGTGAAAATGTCCGGGAAGGTTTGACGGCAGTTATTTCTGTAAAGGTTCCTGAACCAGAATTTGAAGGTCAAACTAAGACTAAGTTGGGCAATACTGAAGTTAGAGGTATTGTTGACTCTTTGGTAGGAGAAGTTTTAACTGAATATTTAGACTTTAATCCTCAAATTGCTGATGCAGTTTTGGAGAAGGCTATTCAAGCTTTTAAAGCAGCAGAAGCAGCACGTCGAGCGAGGGATTTAGTTAGGAGAAAATCAGTTTTAGAATCTTCTCCATTACCAGGAAAACTAGCCGATTGCAGTACGAAAAATCCTGAAGAATCCGAAATATACCTTGTGGAAGGAGACAGTGCCGGGGGCTGTAACGATGGCCATCAACAAGTTATTTTAGCTGATGGACGTAGACTTAGCTTTATCGAAATAGTAGCCGAGCAAGCTGAGGGTAAAGAACATTTTTGTTACACAATTAATGAGAGTGGATATGTGGCAATTGAAAGAATAATTAATGCTAGAATGACTAAGAAAAATGCCACAGTTCTTAAGATAACTTTGGATAATGATCAAACTATCATTTGTACTCCAGATCATCCTTTTCTGCTCAGAGATGGTAGTTATAAACCAGCAGCTTTATTAACACCAAATGATGCTTTGATGCCTCTGTATCGAAAGTTATCTCAAAAGAAAAAAAATGGTTGGGGATTAGATGGTTATGAAATGGTTTGGAATCCTAAAAAAGATAGTTGGATTTATACCCATTTGTTAGCAGACTTTTATAACTTGAATGCAGGAGTATATAAGTCAGGAGATGGCAACCATCGTCATCATGTTGATTTTAATAAACTGAATAATAATCCTACCAATATTCAGCGACTTCCAGCAGAGGATCACTTGGCATTACACAGGGAACATCTTGAATTCACTTTACATCGTCCTGATGTTAAGGAAAAAAGTCGTCAAGCTCATACAACTGATGAATTTCGGGCGAAGATGAAGGAACGAATGCAGGAACCTGAGACGCGAGAAATTTTATCACAACAAGCTAAAGCACAGTGGGAAGTTGATGAGTATAAAGCTTTTATGGTTCAGAAATGGCGGGAGTTTTATGATAGCAATGAAGAGTATCGTGAACAAAATCGCGAACAGTTAATGAAAGCACAGCAGGAATATTGGAGTAAAGCTGAGAACTGTGAAGCTCGAGCAGAACAAGTGCGGGATTATTTTGCTAATAACCCAGAAGCACGGGAAGCAGCTTCTGAAGTAGCAAAACAGCAATGGCAAGATGAAGATTTGTTGGAGTGGCGACGGCAAAAAACTAAGGAACAGTGGACTCCTGAATTTCGTGCCAAGCGTCGCGAGGCGTTAAATCAAACTTACTATCGCAAGACTCTTGAGGCGTTGCATAAGGTTTACCAGAGTTCTCGTTTCATAGATTTGGAATTGTATGATATTTATCGTCGTCGCGAGAAGGATAAGTCGATGTTGAAGTTTGAGACTTTCTGCGACCGCTATTTTGGAGGAGACGAATTTTTAGCGCGGGATGCTATTCGTAATTATAATCATCGGGTTGTTTCTATTGAACCTCTGGAAGAGCGACGGGATGTTTACGACATTGAAGTTCCTAATACTCATAACTTTGCTTTAGCTAGTGGAGTTTTTGTGCATAATAGTGCCAAACAAGGTCGCGATCGCCGTTTCCAAGCCATATTACCGTTGCGGGGTAAAATTATCAACATTGAAAAAACGGATGATGCTAGGATCTACAAAAATAATGAAATTCAATCAATGATTACAGCTTTAGGTTTGGGTATCAAAGGTGATGAGTTTGATGTGAGTCAACTACGCTATCATAAAGTAATTATTATGACTGACGCAGATGTTGATGGTGCCCACATCCGCACGTTGTTGTTAACATTTTTCTACCGATATAAACGAGCGTTGGTAGACCAGGGTTATGTATATATTGCTTGCCCTCCTTTATATAAAGTAGAGCGGGGTAGGAATCATTACTATTGTTATAGCGATCGCGAACTCAACCAACTCGTTCAAAATGAGTTTCCTGCTAATGCTAACTATACTATCCAACGGTTTAAAGGTCTCGGTGAAATGATGCCAGGACAACTTTGGGATACGACAATGAATCCAGAAACTCGGACTTTGAAGCAAGTAGAAATTGAAGATGCTGCGGAGGCGGATCGGATATTTACAGTATTGATGGGCGATCGGGTTGCTCCCCGGCGTGAGTTTATTGAAACTTATGGACCAAAATTGAATATTACTGACCTGGATATTTAGTAAAAAATAGGGATGACAAAGGTTCTTTTTGAGCAATTCTCGTAGAGACGTTTCATAGAAATGTCTCTACATTTTTTTTCACATTTATGTCTTGAAGAAAGCAGAAGGCAGAAGGCAGAAGGCAGAGGTCAGAAGGTCTAATACCATTTTGAAAAAAAAATGTTACGAATAATAAGTGTGATTAAAAGACAAGTGCAGGAAATGTCCCTTTGACAGAAAAGAGAATTTATGACCTAAAAACTGGTATTGAAACCATTCCCGTGTGACTTAGTCCTCCTGAGTTCCCCTCCTGAGAGGGGTTAGGGGTGGGTTGATTTCTCAGAAATACCCTAGCTATTTGTAGCAAACATTTATCAATTTGGTATAATTGCTCATGGATAGTCTTCTACACGCCATTGAGTGTCTTATCATCCCATACAATTTTCAACACCCCCGTTGACGGTGGGGTATTAAACCCACAAAAGAAGAGATAATAATATCAACTGATACTATGAAATCTCTACTTTATTCTGCTGCTTCACCCTCCGACTCTGTAGATGACGCTCCCACAGGAGCCATTACACGCGCTAACACTAGGTCTGCTTCTCCTGCCGCTTCTACTCCTTCTGGTAAAGTAATTTGATTTAGCTGAAGAGACTCTCCTAACTTAAGACCTGAGATATCTATATCCAATGTTTCAGGAATTTTATCTGGTTTACATCTGATTGCTAATTCTGTAACAACCTGGTCTAAAATTCCACCATCTACCTTAACTCCTACTGGATCGCCAACAAAATGTATAGGTACTTCTACATCTAAACTTCCATGAGCAGCTACGGAGAAAAAACTTAGGTGAAGAATTAAAGGTTTATAGGGATGAGATTGAACTTCCCGAAGAATAGTTTTGCCACTCCAAGAAATATCAGGAACTTGAAGATCGATAATAGTATTGTTAATAGAGGTATCTTTTAACAACTTTTGTGCTTTTTTAACTTCAATTGTTAATGGAACTGATTCTGTACCTTGATGACCATATAATACTGCAGGAATTAATCCTTCTCGTCTTAGAGCTTTGGTTTTGCTACCTTCAGGTCTTTTTTGACATTCTACTGTAACTTCCATCTTGACTTTTTTCGCTTAGTTTGCTTACTAATTATACCAAAGTTTTGGATACATGACATTGACAATTAATATAATGTTTGTTTAATAGACATAGGCGTGAAAAAGATATAGACTTTTTGCACATAGCAGGCAACAGGCAACAGCTCCGGAAAGCAACAGGGAATAGATTTGTAGGAAAAAGGTACGAAAAATGATTTAGGGAACTGACTTTTACAACTCTAGCTGATATTAAATAAAGGGTAAGTTTATTTTCACCAGATGTCTAATAGCTATTTGGAAAAAACATTCTTCTCACTTCAACAACAAATTTATCTATTTTCCCTACTCCCTTATTTATCAGTATTCAATCGGACTGATAATCTAAAACCTGAACAGATAATTACATTTATAGTCATTTAACTTTAGATTGAAACAAAGATTTCTTGCTATTAGGGAGTTTCAGACGAAAAAACGTCTCATTTTTAAGTTAAACTACTATAATTACATTTTTGAGGCAAGGAAGAAGAAATAAACGGCAATAACGAAAAGCGCTGTAAAAGAACTTTTAGACATTCTAGTTTTACAGCTTATCATAATAAAAAATCTCTTAGGATCGAGGAATCAGATTTTCAATTTTTTATATATTTCTGGATTTTTTACCAAACTTCGGTAGTGGTGCATTGTAATGGTATAACCAGTAGGAGGATCTTGCTCCCGTTCTAAGTTTTGCTTGCCTCAAGGTACCATTACGGCGACAGGATTACCAAATCTTTTATTGTAGAAGGCAGAAGTAAAAATCTTACCTGGTCTAAGTTTTAGATTCTTTAGCTGTCCTAACCTTTGCTTCAACTGCGATAAAATATCTTTGAAGAAGGCAGAAGGCAGAAGGGAAAATTGCTTATTGATTCAAACCCCAAGCCATTTTAAGCACAGTTTAGACAGTGGGGTATTAAACCCGCCACAGAAAAGATAATTATGCTTTTGGCAGAAGTTAGTATCCAGAGGAATAACAGAAATAGAAGAGGTATTAAAAAAACGGCATTGCATCACTAAGGGATGATTTTGATATTTGCCCAAAAATTTGCCATTATTGATCAAAAGTTTGAGTTTCAGCAAATTTAATCATCATCCCGCAACTATGCAACCCCAAAAAAACGGAATAAATTAATATTTAACTTTTACTTTTGCCAGCAGTTTATTATTTGAGTAGGTCAGTAAAGTCAAATAAAAAATAATTTTTGAGAAAAAATGGGAGTTAAACAATTTTTTTCTCCTTCCTTAAACTCTAAATTATTAGTTTGAGATTTCTTTATACCCATCCACATTAAAAACAATTATCATTTATCATTTATAGCCAAATCACATCAAAATCAAATTTGATCGATTAAGAAATAATCGTAGTACCATGGGAACCTAGGAGTGCTCGCTTTGGCCCGTGAATTGGGTCTTCAACTACAATAGTCTGATCACGACTAGCTCCTAAAGACACAATGGCAATAGGTACATTCATTAGCTCTGCCAAAAACCGTAAATAATCCAAAGCTTGCTTGGGTAAATCTTCAAGACTTCTACAATCTATAGTTGGCTTTTGCCAACCAGGTAAAGTTTCATAAATAGGTTCACATTTAGCTAGCTGCAAAGAACTACTGGGAAAATCTTCACAACGCTCACCCTCCATGTCATAAGCTACACATACTTTAATCTCTGGCAACTCATCCAATACATCCAATTTAGTAATTGCCATACAATCCATACCATTAATTCGGACTGCATAACGTCCAATTACCCCATCAAACCATCCACACCGACGTTCACGACCAGTTGTTGTCCCAAATTCTGCACCGCGATCGCGTAGCAATGTCCCTATATCATCTTTAGCTTCCGTGGGAAATGGTCCTTCTCCCACCCTAGTAGTATAGGCCTTCGCCACCCCAATTACTCGGTCAATCATTGTTGGCCCTACTCCCGTACCCACACAAGCACCTCCTGCCACTGGATTTGAGGAAGTAACATAAGGATAAGTACCATGGTCTAAATCCAAGAGAGTACCTTGTGCCCCTTCAAATAAAATATTGCGTCTGTGTTGAATTGCATTGTAGATTTTTAAAGACGCGTCTATAACATTAGGTCTGAGACGCTCTGCATACTCTAGATATTCTTTTACTACCTCATCTGGGTCTAAAGGAGATAGATTATAAAGCTTTTCTAAAATTACATTCTTATAGTTAACTGTCCAATTTATCTGTTCTTTTAATCTATCTGGACTCATCAAATCAATCATCCGAATCCCAGTACGCTCAGACTTATCAGCATAAGTTGGACCAATACCTCTTCCTGTAGTTCCTATTTTTTGACTGCCTCTACGTTCCTCCGATGCCCGGTCTATTAGTCTATGGTAAGGCATTGTCACATGAGCAGCTTGAGAAATCATCAAATTTGATGTGGAAATTCCTAAAGCTTCAACCTGGTCTAATTCTTCAATCAGAACCTTGGGATCGATCACTGTTCCAGAACCAATTATACACTCAGTATCAGGATAAAGAATACCCGAAGGAATTAAGTGTAGTTTAAATGTTTGACCATCAACAACAACAGTATGGCCAGCATTTACTCCCCCCTGGTAACGCACTACCACATCTGCTGACTTGCTCAACAAATCAGTAATTTTTCCTTTTCCTTCATCGCCCCACTGGGCACCTATCACTATTACGTTAGCCAAGGGTCTCCTCTACGGATAGTTAACACAATTTTTTATTATTGCATCAACTAAAAATTATGTCAATTTATTTTTGTTAATTTTTGTTACAATAAGCTAAGGTCGTATGCCTCAAATTCTGGCTGTCATTTAGGGTTCAAATAGCAGGAGTCAGGTAGGGGAGTCGTCGGATTAGCGACGTACAGGATAAATGGGGATTATAAACGAGGTTAGGAAGAAGAATTGTCTGAGATTTTTCAGCTTAGGTCTGCTCAAAATATTAGCTTTTCACTCCTAAGAGCTAGCACTTTAATTTCTGTGAAAAAAGGTTTTTACCTTTAACACTATCTCTCAAATGCTTTTATGCTTAACCAGCAAGCTCTAATTATCAATTGGTAAAGAGGCAAAAATCAGACTATTTGATTTTGTGTTGAAATACTGTTTCGATTCTTTAATCCTAACTAGGTGACTACTGATTTTTTAATCCTAGAAAATACTATTGTTGTCTTAGATAAAATATGGAATTATAGCAACTCCCAAGAAGCGTGAGGTACAAAATTCGTAATTTTTAGTAGGGGCGTTAACGATAGTTATTGGCAAGCTAATGGCCGTTCTACCTGTACAGAAGTAGCGGGTGTGGCACCATGGGGTGCGATAGCTTGAGCTACTCTGATGGTATAACCCTCAGTATTTAGATAACTAACATTTCATTTGTGCAAAACTTATTTAGGACAGCTATATATTACTGAAACTAGGATTACTTATTAATACTTATACTTACAAGGATGAATTAGATTTTTATGGCTTTACACGCAGAATTACATAGACATTTAGGAGGTTCCGTAGTTCCTAGAGTTTTATGGCGATATTTCCAACGCCAAAATGAGGAGCTAGCAAACCGTTTTCCCGAATATCAACAATTTGAAGAATTTTATACCAAACCAAGGAACACATTAGATGAATATTTAGAACTACATACGTTAGTAGAACACGTTCAAACTATTGAGACATTGCCTTACTTTATTTATCGCTTAATTCGAGGTGCTTATACATTTGAAAATTTAGCTTATTTAGAGTTACGTTATACACCTTACTTGAGAACTCCAGACCATTTATCTCAGTCTGAACGTATAGATTTAATGTCAGAAATAGTTACAACTGTGGGTAAGGCAAGTCAACAAAATGAATACCCGATTGTTACTAGCCAAATTTTATGTATGCACAGTAGGTTACCCTCTGAAGTTAATCAAGCAATTGTAGATTTAGCAGTGCAAATGCCAGAATATGTATGTGCTATAGATTTAGCTGGTGGAGATAATCATTATGGCGAACGTATAGATGAGTTTATTAAACTATATAAATATGCGCGCTCCCAGGGGGTAAAAACTACTGGACATATTTATGAAACTCCCAACGGTTGTCATCCAGAATTACTACCTTATTTAATGCGAATTGGTCATGGAATTCAAATTCCTTTAAAACATCCAGAACTATTAAAAGAAGTAGCTAACAAAGGGCAATGTTTAGAAGTTTGTCCAACTACTTATTTCAAAACAGGTACTATGGATAATATGAGTCAGTTAAAGACAGTATTTGACCAATGTTTTGATGCAGGAGTAGATATTGCTATTTGTACAGATAATGCTGGTTTACATAATGTACGTTTGCCGTTTGAATATGAGAATTTACTAACCTTAGATGTGATTGATTTTCGACAACTACAAGCTTGTCAAAATGCAGCATTTCGTCATGCTTTTGCTTGGCCTCATAGTAAGCGACCAGAGGAAATGTTAACAGGATTATTACAGCCAGAACCTATAGTTGCAGGAGCCGTAAATTCTAATCTAGCATAAAACATAAAAGTAAAAAGTACATTTCTAAGGCAGCTTCACTCTATAAGTAGGCTGTTTTTTTATCTAATATGAAATAGGCCGGAATTTATCAATTTATCTTTTTATTTAAAGGAACATCTCCTTTTAACTGGAGTTGTTTTAAACCTTAATTATTCGGTAAAGTCTTTTAACCGCCCTTATTATTCGTGACATTCTTTTTTCACAGTTGGTGTTAGTAATAGCAATTATTCAATATAATTCCACAAAAAATAACTTAGAAATTAATACCTAGAAGGAATCTCTCCAATCCTATTTGTGATCTATATCTATTATTATTTTCCTTTTTTTTCAGTAGAACATGGTAAATTTTGGGCGCTATGTATCAAATTGTAAATTAACTCAAAAGTTGATCTTCATTGCTTTTAGGGGTTTTTTGATTAAAAATGCAACATCTTTTTTTTAGCCTGCTCTACTTACTCTTCCTTCTTCTTTCTTACTTCTTACTTACCTTTGTGACGAAATTTTTCAAACAGAAATTAAAGCTACCCAACCTTGGAAAATAGCCTACATCCTCAAAACAACTCCACAAGAACCTTATTGGAAAGACGTTAAAGAAAGCGCTGAAAAGGCAGCACAAAATTTCAATGTAGATATAAGTATAATTAATTCCGAAAAACCTCAAACAACAGAATTTGTTGAAGACCAAAAAAACCTCAAACAACAGAATTTGTTGAAGACCAAATTATTCTAGTAGCAAATTTAATTGAAACGGAAGAAATAGATGGAATTATTATCGGTTCATCTGATTCAATTCGATTAGTTCCTGCCGTCGAAAAAGCTATTAATTCGGGTATACCAGTTATTGCTATGGATACTCCACTTAATAGCGATCGAATACTAACTTTTGGCTGTTGCCTGTTGCCTAGAGCAATAAAACTTTGTAACTCATCAACTAGAAAACTGCTGTAATATAGCAATTCCCATATTTTGAGGTACAAAATTGGTTTGTTTTAGGGAGTAGGGATTAGGGAGTAGGGAGTAGGGAGTAGTAATTTGGGAAACAGAGGATAGAAAAGAAGAAAAACAACTGTATCTTACTAATTCGAGAAACACTATATACAAATTTCAAAAATATAAAGTGCTATTAAAAAATCATATCAAATCCGTTTAATTCGGTATAAAAAAATGTTCCATCTTCAACCATTACCAAATATTTCCCCATCTCTTCATCTCCCCATCTCTCCGTCTCCCTACCTTCCCACACTCCCCTTATAGGGCCGCAGGGCATTCCGTCTTTAAAGCTCGTGGAGTCCGACGGGGTACCGGGACTGCGAAACGAGAAGCTCACACTTTAGCTTCAGCTTAGTGTCGGAGTATGTCACAAAAAGTACCTATATCTCGAATAATAATTACAAATATAACTAATTTTGCTAAAAAAGCTAGAATGTCACCAGAAAAAGGAATCAATTCCAAGATTTGTGGAAGAGCAAAAAATAATATCAAGAAGCTGACAAAATTCATTATTCTAGAAATTTCATCTCTCTCTCCTTTATATTCTTTTGGAGTAAGGTCAACTTTTTTACTATCTTTATTTGAAACAAATAATTTTGGTACTTTATCTTCCTGAGTTCGTCTTCCCGACAAAAATCGAAATTCTACTTTACTTTTCGGTAAAATTTCTCTGAAAAAATACCTTTTTTTTTACTTCACTTTGCTTAATATCCTCTATCTTAATTTCATCCATACCCATTGAGTTATCATTCAATGGTGGATCAGAAAATTGTTCTAAAATTCCAACATTTGTATGAATAAAATCAAAAGTAATTTCTTCATTTTTAATTACTTTTCTACCAGTATTTTCAATATTGCAAGAGATGAGATACAAATCTACAAGCTCATAATCTTCACCATAAAGGATACTAATATTTTTCTGACCAATATCTTTTTTTGAACTCTAAAACACTCGATATATTTGTTGTATAGGAAAGCTCCATAGGTTTATGTCATAATTTAATTAAAATGGTATGAGTTTCCAAATTTGTAATATTAAGCTCTCCCATTTTAATTAAATCTGATGAAATTCGCTATAGCTGACAACTAATAACTGTTAACTGATAACTAAATAAACTGTTAACTAATTATCCACTGCCGAGTACCGAAATATTTACAAGAATGAGCAGCAATATTAGCAGCATTTGCCAAAGCTTCTGTAAATTCCCCATCAAAAATATAGTGACAAAAAGCTCCATGAAAAATATCACCAGCACCTAAAGTATCAACAGCATTAATTTTTGGAACTTCCACATTACCAAACTTACCTTGACTCAAATATTTGATAGGTTTTTCTCCTTGAGTAATGGCAATATGTGGAATATTTTGATTTGCTAAATAGGTAAAAACTTCCTCTTGACTCTCACAGTTAGGAGGATAAAAATTAGCAGAACAAATAGCATAATCAACAAAAGGTAAAATTTCCTCAAATCCTGGTTTCCAACTACCACCATCTATAACAATAGGAATATTTTTTGACTGAGCAATTCGAGCAACTTCTAAACTCGCTGCCATTTGATGACCGTCGATTAAAAGAATATCAATATTATTAATAATATCTGGGTCAATCAATTCTTTTGAGATTTGAGACTTAGTAGCATTGATAGAAATTACAGCGCGATCGCCTGTCTTTTGAGTAGTAATAATTGATGAAACTGGTGGTGGTTCGGAACGATTTTTATCTAAGTCTTGTATCGTGACATTCTGCTTTTCTAAATCTGCTCTAATTAGGTGAGTTATCGGATGATTTCCTAGCCCACAGAGAAGAGTTGTTTGATTATCAAAGTAGCTAAATGTTACCGCTGCATTTGTGGCAGGTCCCCCTGCTGTAATAGTATAATCGGCAGCAACAATTTTTTGATTTTTTTCGGGATAAGTTGTTGTGAGATAAAGTAAATCTAAGGTTATTAATCCCACAAATAGTCCGGTTTTAGTCACTTTTTATTTCTGCTTTAGCAACTTCAAAAAATATATTGACAGTATTCAAAATAAAATCAAAGAGCGTGTCAGACAAATTGATAAATGTTTGCTAAAAATACCCAGTTTTTTTCTAGTAATTATACGAAATCAGGTTTAGTCTGATTGCTATATTATGATTATTATTTGAGTAAACGTAAACCACTTAATGTTACTAAAACTGTAGACCCTTCATGACCGAGTACTCCAAGAGGCATATTGATATTTCCAGTAAAGTTAGCGACTAATAATAGGAAAATAAACCCAATAGCAAAAGTAATATTTTGCTTAATAATACGATTAGCGCGACGACCTAAATTTATAGCTTCTACTAATTTTTCTAAATTGTCTGCCATTAATACAATATCTGCCGATTCTAAAGCAACATCACTACCTGCATTACCCATAGCAATACCAACTGTAGCTAGGGATAAAGCGGGAGCATCATTAATACCATCTCCTACCATTGCTACATTTCTATTTTGTTGTTGCAAGCGCTTAATTACTGTTAATTTCTCTTCTGGTAATAATTCATAAAAGTTTCCAGAGCGCCACTAATAGCAAAAATTAAAATTAGCACTGCTCCATCAATTATTAAGTGATACTCTTGTTGCCATAAACCTAAAAAAGCAGCTCCCAAAGCAGCAACAATCATCAATAAATCAACATCTAATTCTTTTTCTGACCAGAGAGTTGTTATACCTTCTTTAGCACTTTCATAACCACCAATTACATAAGCTGTTGCTAGAATTAATAGTGCTAAAGCAACCCAATTAATTTGTAAACAAAACCAACTCAAAAAAATCAGTACAGCACAGGTTCCCGCAGCAAATGCTTCTGGATAATATTGAGCAAGTTGGAGGTATTGAGGCAGAGAAAAATTTTTCTGATTCATCATAGTTAAAGATAGTTTTTACTAAGTTTTTTGGCAACATAGTTATGATTACTTCTCACTGTTAAGGGAATGTAATCTAGTAGTGACTTTTTATTCTATCTGAATTTTTAAATTGCTTTTACCTGATAACTGATAACTGATAACTGAAATTACCCCATCCAAAATCAATAGCTAACTGAATTCTGACATTAGCATAATAATATAGACATATTCATAAAATCAATAATAATTTTATTTTCATATATTTTTCTCATTTTAATTATCGGTTTAATACCCCACCGTCTAAACAGTGTTCAAAATTGTTTGGGGTTATAATCCTGATGCAATTTTCCCTCCTGACTCCTTCTTCAATCAAAATATCTTGCATGAGTATCTCTTGTCTACTTCAGCCAAAAATCTATATCTTTTTCACGTTTATGTCTAATAATTATGTATGGTTACAGCACTTTTTAGAATAGTGAGGTACGCTTTTAAGGCTAATCTTTTTTTCCCTACTCCCTACTCCCTACTCCCTACTCCCTACTCCCTAAAGTCCTAAAATTTTGTACCTCATCAACTACAAAACTGCTGTAAGTGTTCATGTTCTATTGAGGATAGCTATAGCTAAGTGGTAATTTTGATATAGGGTTTCTCAACCTAATTAGGTACACTTATCTTTATTTGTTTTCTATTCCCTGTTCCCTATTCCCTAGAACCAACAAATTTTGTAGCTCACTCTTTTTGGGAATTGCTATAAAATAGATTTATTAGTAAGAAATTGGTGTATCTAAAAAATCAAAAAAAGTGAATAAATTAATAATAGACTTTAGCTACCCAATAATGCCATCTCATCTTAAATTACGACCCTATCAAGAACAAGCTATTAATAATTGGTTTACAAATAGAGGTAGGGGAATTTTGAAGATGGCAACAGGTAGTGGAAAAACAATAACTGCCTTAGCGATCGCTACTCAACTTTATCAAAAAATTGCTTTACAAGCATTAATTGTTATTTGTCCTTATCGTCATTTAGTAACTCAATGGGGAAGAGAATGTGAAAAATTTTCTCTCCAACCAATTCTCGCTTTTGAGAATGTACATACTTGGCAAAATCAACTTTCTACTACACTTTATAATATTCATTCTGGCTATGAAGAATTTATTACTGTTATTACTACAAACTCTACTTTTATTTCAGATAGTCTCCAATCTCAAATTAAATATTTTCCTGAAAAAACTCTGATTATTGGGGATGAAGCACATCATTTAGGTTCGCCCAAGTTAGAGAAGAGTTTACCAAAAAATATTGGTTTAAGACTTGCTTTATCTGCTACACCAGAAAGATATTTTGATGACCAAGGAACTACAGCGATTTTAGATTATTTTGGTGAAGTATTACAGCCTGAATTAACTTTGGCTGATGCGATTAGACAAGGTGCTTTAGCTCGTTATCTTTATTATCCAATTTTAGTAGAATTGACTGAAGCAGAAAGTCGCGCTTATGCAAAATTAACCTCGAAGATTGGTTGGGTATTATTATTATCAGAAAAAGAAAATGTAGAGATAGAAAAAGAAGACTTAACTGCTTTATTAATTCAGCGTTCCCGTTTAGTTGCTTCAGCCACAAATAAATTAACAGCATTAAAAGCATTAATGGCTAATCGTTTACAAACCAGTCATACTTTATTTTATTGTGGGGATAGTTCCGTAGAAACTGAAGATATTTCAAATTTAAGACAAATGGAAGCAGTGGTAAGAATATTAGGTTATGAATTAGGTTATCGAGTTAATACTTATACTACTGAAACTTCAATTAAAAAAAGAGAAAAATTAAGGCAACAATTTGAAAATGGAGAATTGCAAGGTTTAGTAGCAATTAGATGTTTAGATGAAGGGGTAGATATACCAGCAATTAAAAATGCAGTTATTTTAGCAAGTAGTCAAAATCCTCGACAGTTTATTCAGAGAAGAGGCAGAATTTTACGACCTCATCCAAGTAAGGAAAGGGCAACTTTATTTGATATGATTGTTTTACCTCCAGATATGGGTAGAAGTACCTTGGAAGTAGAAAGAAATTTACTGAGAAAGGAGTTGAAAAGGTTCTTAGAATTTGCCGATTTAGCAGATAATTCTGGGGAAGCTAGGAGAAAGTTATTAAACATTCAAAAAAGATATGGATTATTAGATATTTAATATCATGTCCAGATAATTAGCGATCAAAAACTTTCTCCTTTTCCTCCTCTTCTTTCTTACCGAATTATTAATTATTAATTATTAATAATTAAATAATTCTGGTTTAAAGCCTCCCCTTTTAAGGGGAAAAAATAAATAATATTTCTTTATATTCAATCCTCTCGGTTTTAACCAGAGGTAATTATCAATTATCAATTATCCATTATCAATGAATGAATTCTTGCTTCTTGCTTCTTTCTTCCCTCCTAACTCCTAACTCCTGTTCCCTTTTTGGCTTTATTCAAAATTGAAATGCACCCAAAATGTTCTAGTATTAACTAAATCTATTCTCCTCTTTCTTTTTCATCATTAAATAAGCTTTTTCTGCTTGTCTTTGTTTCTCCAGTGTCAATTCCTTGATCCTATAATTTAGTCCTTGCAATTCAGGATTTGGGGAAATTCCAGCCGGAATTGTTTGACTATCAGCTAATATCTCTTGAGCAGTTTTTACATAAAGATCGAACTCGAATAAATAACTGTAGGCTTTCAAGGCCCAAATAGAGTCAAATTGAAACGGGTCAATGATTCTTTGAGACTTAATAATTAGTCCTGTGTCAACACCTTGATCGATGTAATGGATGGTTACTCCCACAACTTCCCTAAATTTATTGACATCTTGGAGAATGGCAATATTCTCTACTGAATACATTCCACGACCATAGGGTAAAATGGCAGAATGACAATTGAACAGTTGGGATTGTGTCATTTCTATCCACCACGGTTTGAGGATTTGAGTTACGCAAACAAAAATTAAAGGTGCAGAATCTTTTGATGCTTCTATGAGCCATTCTTTTGCATAGACTCCATTCAAATTATCTCCAAGAAATATGGTTTGAGAATATCCAGTACTCGAGTACGGTGCTATACCATCACGTTCGATCATCGCCTGCTCAGTCGGCTCAATGTTAGGATATAAATCTGTCAAAGCTTGATAAATTTCATCTGTCAAATGTTTTTGACCAGAATACTGAGCGTGGAAAGCATTTCTAGCTTTAAGTAAACTTTCGGGTTGAACTTTTTCCTTGACGATCACTCCCTGGAAGTTTGGCAAATCTCCAAACGCTTCAATCCATTTTGATACCAAATAAGAGCAAAGAATATTCGTATCTACCAATAAGTAAAATTTTTTATGGTTCATGGATGCACCTTACTAACAACATATATTTGGGATTTAAGCTGAGTCTGAAAAAGCTGAATGACGGATATCTATAAATCTACACAAGAATATAATGGAATGCCTACAATAAATTCGCTCATAATCAAAATTCTATTTATAATACCATCTAATAATTATAGGCAAATAATAAACCTCTTGCAAAAGTTTTAATTAAATCAATTCAATAGATGAAATCAACAATTTAATCTCCCTATTCCCTATTCCCTATTCCCTGACTTATGCAAGAATTATAATATATAAATAAAAAGTGTTTTCGATAATATTTGTTGGTGTCTAAACCGGATTTAGTATAATATCTACCACCTAACACCTAGTAACCCAATATAATAATACCAACTTCATAAACTTAGGGGTAGTACAGTTTTTTTCACAAATAGTTTACTATAATTTTGTTGAACTGTATTATTACCGGATTGGTTTATAAATAAAAATGTGAAAATCTTTAGGATATAGGCAATATGAAAAGATTAGATATAATTAATATCATACTAATATATTGAAATAATTTTATCTTGCTTCAATATTTCAGTTATCAAGTAATAAATAAGATTCAGCAATGTTTTTTAACGATTATAGGAAAAGAGCAAAGATATTTTCATGCCTAAAAACACTACTCCCTACTCCCTACTCTTTACTCCCTACTCCCTGCTCCCTCCTGAAATTCAAATGACTTCAAAATACTCAGACAAACTAACCACAAAAATATCAATAATTTTTTCAGAAAAACATTCAAAGTATGACATTAAAACTCAAGCAAAACTGAATAACATTCAAGAACCAATTACTACCGCACCCCCAGAAGTAAAGCAAATTATTGGGCGAGTATTACAACTAGAAAAAGACCGACTTTATAAAAAAACACCCCGGATAAACGATGATATTCTCAAAATTATTAAAGAAGCGGTGCAATGAAATTAATTTCCATTATCCTGTGTAACTTTCGTCAGTTTTACGGAAAAACACCAGAAATAATTCTGGCATCAGGCCAGAAAAATACAACAATTATTCATGGCAATAATGGTGCAGGTAAAACAACCATAATGAACGCCTTTACTTGGGTACTTTATGAAAAATTTAGCGCCGCTTTTATAATAGAAACTCAACTGGTAAATAAACGAGCAATTACAGAAGCAAAACTTGGTAAAGCCATAGCTTGTTGGGTAGAAATTGTATTTGAACATGATAATAAATGGTATCAAGCCAAACGTTTATCTCGAGCTTATCGCAATGAAAAAAATGAAATTGAACATGGTAAAAGTGAATTATATATGCAGATAGCTGGAGATGACGGACGTTGGTCTCCACCTCCAGAACATCCTGATGATATTATTGGTAGAATTTTGCCAGAAAGTTTACATAGATATTTCTTTTTTGACGGAGAAAGAATTGAGTATATTGTTAGAGACGACCGGAAAAGTGAAATAGCAGAAGCGACGAAAGAATTATTAGGAATTGAAGTATTAAATCGTTCTGTTAGACATTTAGGGGAGGCAAAAAAATCCTTAGAAACTGATTTGAGATTAATTGGTAATCCTGAAACTAAAAAACTGCTGAAAGAAAAAAATCAAATTGAACAAGAAATTAACAAATTATCAAAACGCCAAACAGAGATAGAGAAAGAATTACAAGATCATCGAGAAGTTAAGAAAGAAATTAGTAGTCGTTTAGTGGAATTTAAAGGTGCAGAAGGATTACCCCAACAAAAAGACCAATTAAACATCCAGATAGTATCAATCAAAGAACAAATATTACAAGCTCATCAGGGATTAAAAAGAGTCATATCAACTCGTGGTTATATGGTTTTTTTGTCAGATGCCATAGAAAAATTCCGAGAACTTTTTGGTAATTTAAAAGAAAAAGGTGAGTTGCCCATAGGAATCAAAAGACAGTTTGTACAACAGTTATTAGAAAAACAACGTTGTATTTGTGGAGCAGAATTAACTATAGATTCTCTAGGGAGAAAATCAGTAGAAAAATGGATGGAAAAAGCCGAAATTGCTGATGTAGAAGAAACCGCAATTAGAATGAGTATACAGATAGATGAAATTGATAAACAAGTACTAGAGTTTTGGGATGAAGTCGATCGACAACAAGCTAATATCGAAAAATTGCGTCATCAACTTTCACGGGTTGAAAATGAGTTAGAGTCAGTTCAAAAAAAACTACGAAGTTATCCAGATGAAGATATTCAGCAGTTACAAAAACGGTTAGATGAAATAGAAATTAAGGTAGGAAACTTAAACCGAGAAACTGGGTCAAATGCTCTACAGCTAGAAACTTTAAATAAAGAAATTAAAATCTTAGATAAACAACTTGATAAACAACAAATGAATGAATTAAAACAAGTTTTAGCCCAAAGGCGAATTGCAGCTACTCAAGATGCTATCAATAGATTGATAGAAGTCCGAGCGCGTCTAGAAAAACAGTTTAGAGTTTCTTTAGAAAAACGAGTACAAGAGTTATTTTCAGAAATTTCTTTTACTCCCTATATTCCTAAATTGAATGAAAATTATGAATTAACTTTAGTAGAAAATACTGGTGGAGAAGATGCTTTAGTTGCCGCTTCTACAGGAGAAAATCAAATCCTCAGTTTGGCATTTATTGGTAGTATTATTGACGAAGTAAGAATCTGGAGTCAAAAAAATACTTTAATGGGACCCGATAGTAGCACTTTTCCCATAGTAATGGATTCTCCTTTTGGCAGTTTAGATGAAATTTATCGCAGACAAATTGCTAATATTATTCCTCAATTAGCAAATCAATTAGTTGTATTGGTAACTAAAACTCAATGGCGAGGTGAAGTAGCGGAAGAAATGGCTGATTATATTGGCAGAGAATATGTGCTTTCTTATAATTCTCCAAAATTAGATTGTGAAGAAGATGCTATTCAGTTAAGTGGAGAATCTTATCCTTTGGTAAAACGTAGTCCGAATGAGTTTGAATATACAGAAGTGCTTGAGGTAGATTATGATTAAACTCTAAATAGTAGAATATATAGTAGTCGAAGGAAAGGTTAGAACATATCAAAAGTTTAAAACTCAGACAACGCAAGATTTTTCCTTTTTCCTTCTTACTTCTTCCTTCTGCTATAACTATACAGTTTCACAGAAGTCATCCATCAATTGTCTAATTATGAGAAAAACTTTCCTCCGGAAATACTACGCAAACAACTAGGTAAGACATACTCAAGACATTCATCCTTTAAAATTCCATGAACACCTAAACTTTGATTGAAAATAATTTCAGATGATTATTTCACCTCATTAGATATGACCGAAAAATTTTGGCCTCAAGGTTCCCTTTTTAAGGAGATAAAAAAGAGAATATTCAATATTTAAAGCTTCTTGCTTTCCTACGGAATGCTGCGCAAACAGCTAGAGGTACTTTTAACGCAGTTCTTCCAGCAGGAGGCTAACTGATAACTGAAATTACATTATTTATGTGAATTAGTATTAGTAATATCAATTCAAGTTGTTAAGTGGAGATATTTTAGAGTAATCTCACCCTTTTTATCTTGCATTTATACATAAGATTATTCCGTTATCGCTGTGCTCGTTTGTGCAGCATGACCTAAGAAAGTCAGAAATAGGAACTCACCAAGTCAGAAGTTTTTCGCACAATCATTTTCGGTAATAAAATCTCTATTTTTAGACTGAGAAATATAGTGACATGACCCCGCTATAAATTTTATTTTAGCGGTTAAAAATTAGTGGTGAGCAACAATCTCCCACTAATTTTAACTTCTAACTTTCAGTCCGAATGCTCCGCAAACACACTTCTGATTTTTGACTTCTTGAATATAGCTCCTCGGAAAGAGGTAAAATAGTCAAATGTTACACAAAAGAGAAATTATGATACATAATATTCAAGATATTGAAGGCATGAACTCTGTATATGCTGAAAAATTAATAGAAGTAGGTATTACTAATGTTGCAGAACTATTAGAAAAATGTTCTTCTCTCGCAGGAATAGAAGAATTGGAGCAAGCTACTTCTATTGAAAAAGACCTGATTATTCAGTGGGTAAATTTTGCTGATTTATCACAAATTAAAGGAGTAGATCGGGAATATTTTTCCCTATTATCAGCTTTGGGAATACATACAATTTCTGAATTAAAAAATCGGTTTCCTGAAACACTCCACTATCAGATGATGAAGCTTAACCATCAAAAACAACTCGTGCAACGCTTACCTAGTTTAAGTATGGTTAGAAGTTGGGTTGCTCAGGCAACAAATCTTCAAAGAAAAAGTGCCCATAACAATGTGCCAACTACTAAATTACCATTAAAAAAATGGTCTATAGATTGGTCTGATTAAGAAAAAAGGTAGTGGTAAACAAATAATGATTTTTGAAGTTTAACTCCCAACAATTAAAGGAATATACTAACTAATATCCTGATATCTTTAGGACTAAGAGAAAAAACAGCAACCCTACAGCTTAAAGTTAAAAAAAATCTAGCGAGAAACCCCACAACTTTTCATTTTGGTAAGCACCTAAAAAAATTGCCAAGGTTTTTTGCCTTGCATTGCTCAAATAATTGTGAGAAGATTTAACTATAAGGGTTAACTTGCCTATGCGCTTGACTTTTTATTCAATCAAGAAATATCTATGAAATAGTCTGGAGAAATAAAAGACACAAATTTGACATCCTCTCCCGGTAAATCGGAGATGATACTGGGAGTGCTCAAAGCTGCTTTTTTGATAGAAGTGATCGCTAATAAAGAAAAACCCCACAATTTGTCATTCTGTGAAGCACCTAAAAAATAGCCCAGTTTTTTTGCCTTGCATTGCTCAAATAATTGTGAGAAGATTTAACTATAAGGGTTAACTCGCCTATACGCTTGACTTTTTATTCAATCAAGAAATATCTATGAAATAGTCTGGAGAAATAAAAGACACAAATTTGACATCCTCTCCCGGTAAATCGGAGATGATACTGGGAGTGCTCAAAGCTGCTTTTTTGATAGAAGCGATCGCTAATAAAGAAAAATCCCATAATTTATCATTCTGTGAAGCACCTAAAAAATGCCCAGGTTTTTTGCCTTGCCTTGCTCAAATAATTGTGAGAAGATTTAACTATAAGGGTTAACTCGCCTATGCGCTTGACTTTTTATTCAATCAAGAAATATCTATGAAATACTCAGCACTCACTGCCACAAACAGTCTAGAGAAATAAAAGACCCAGATATAATCAGATTTGAGGTAATTTTTATTAGTTATTGATTGATAGCGATGTAGCTACCGCACTTGCTCCGCCAACGCTCTATTGAAAAACCGGAAAAATTTTCATCTTGTGAAGCACCTAAAATCATCAAGCAAGATTGTTTGCCTTGCCTTGCTCAAATAATTGTGAGAAGATTTAATTATAAGGGTTAATATCAAATCCGGTAGCATCGGTATAAAAAAATTAAACCTGATAAATTAAGGGATGAATAGTAAGAGTTGGGCGATCGCCATGCCGAGATTGTTAAAGCTAGAACCACACAAAAGTATCGAAGAGTTGGAAAAACTCTACCGACAA
>NZ_JAAHGB010000179.1:0-1315 GCF_010672695.1 Okeania sp. SIO1H4 | reverse complement strand
GCCTACTGATGATTTGTCAAGTGCTTGAAGAGTAGCGATCGCGGTAGCGTTGCGTAGCAATATCGCTCCGGGCAATTATTTTTCTTCCTCCTCTATTATACACAAACGATGCTACCGGACATGATATAAAATAGTCTCAAGTTATTATATAATTTTGTTTTCACCTCAAAAGGCTAGCTGATCAAAGAAACAACCTTGTCTGCCTGACCACCATGGTTTGGGCGTTGCACAGTGACGAATGATTTTATATTTTTGATGAATAGGATTTTGGATTTGATAATTACTAGAATGACTAATTAATGGTTTTTTTTACTCAAAGTCTAAACTAATTTTTGGTAATATCATTCCATAATGTGCAACCCCTGGTTTGAAAAGTGGTGTCAAAAATTCGAGGATTTATGGAAAATTCAGGGTCAAAAAAAAGGGTTTCGTTATTACTTAGCAGTACTACTTGGAGAAAGTCAACGGAAAAATATAGCTCCAATGACCAACAATCTCCTTAGTGCTTCATATCATAACATATTGTCAGAAACATTGATAATCATGCTACTAGGATTCAAAACTGAACTGTGCCCAATTGAAGAAGGAGACAGGAGACAGGAGACAGGAGGAAAATTACATGGGGATTCGCTCCCCCAAGTAATGCGTGAACACCCCCGTTGACGGTGGGGTATTAAACCCACAAAGAAAATGATAACCGGCAAAAAACCTGACTAGCTAAACACGCGCTGTGTAGTTTGCTGGCGCAAAGCTTTCCTATCGGAATGCTACCGCAAACGCTAACGTCACGCTTGGAATTGGGGATTATGGTTGACTAGAAACATCCTTAATCACAATTCCAATAATCCTGAGAGTAAGCTGAAATTTCCTACTGCTATCGATTTGCATAAACTATTAGTAGCAATGGTTAAACCTAACAACTGTTGGTATGATTAAGTATCTAAAACAGCACCTCAATATGCTTTAAGGTATTTATCATCAGCTTGGAAACGTTGCTTTAACAAAGTGTCGGGAGTGCCTATATTTAAGAAAAAAGGTAGGGATGATGGTTTTCCTACCGAATGCTACGCAAACACTCTAGATGTGTCAATATCGGTAGGTTTTAATCATATAAAATTGCCCCGAATTGGATGGATTAAAACTTATGAACTTTTACCAGATAATATCATATCATGTCCGGATAATATCAAATCCGGTAGCATCGGAGTAATTAAACCTGAATTTTCGGCCACCAATGGTACTGGGTTATAGCCTTGATTGCAAATTGCTGTGTTAAAAGAACTTGACAACGCTCAAACAGAATTTCTTCTAACTC
>NZ_JAAHGB010000178.1:0-1335 GCF_010672695.1 Okeania sp. SIO1H4 | reverse complement strand
AAATTTTGGTATTTTTGACAGTGATTTGAGAAGCGATAGACTGCCAGTCCGCAACGCGATCGCATATTCTCCATTTGAAATTTTATTTTTGGTCATTTGTCAAAAAAATTAGATGCGTTTTCCCTGGAAAGTAAACAGGGAGTTTGACTTTTTGCTCAAGTCAAGTTGCGATCGCTTCTGAGCTGTGGTGAAATTTACTCAGGACTTACCTAACTACCAAATATAGTAGGGGTTAACGGCCGCCCGCCCCTACAAATGGTGTATAGTTTCGTATGCCTCCGTAAGTCTTGTTACTATCTATAAGTCAAGGAACAGACAACAGTGAGAAAAATATTTCCCTCTATATCCTCAGCATCTTTCTCAATCCCCCCATCTCCTTATCTCCCCATCTCCCCACACTCTATCTACCATTACTATGCACTAGCACCAAATGATGGACCTGGCCTTTTTTTTTGCCTCTAGTCTCTCCCTTTCAGTAGACTGAGGATATACAGATGGAGAAAGTCCTATGAAAAAATCATCAAAATCTAAAGGTCGTCTAGTTTGGAATCATTCCACTCATATTGAAGGGTTGATTCCTATTTTAGAGAAACTAACTCAACGTCAGGGTATTGAAACTGTGACTCCAGGAGTCATCAGCAGATCCAAAAGTCATATTCCCCACATGAAGTTAAAAGTTTCAGTGCCTATTCGAGGTGGTTTTAAACTTATTGCTAGACAAGGAAAGACAGTTCAAGAAGTGTTTATGTTGACAAGTTTAACTCAAGAAGATTTAGAAGAGGCGATCGCTTATGTTTTAGCTAAATAATTTGGCGTTGCTGAAGCTTGTGTATGATATTAATCTTAATTCTTTAGGAGTCAACCCACCCCTAACCCCTCCCAGGAGGGGAATTCAGGAGGACTGAGTCAGGAGAGAAGAAAGAATAAGAAACAGGAGTAGAAGTCGCGGAGCGTGGAACGGAGTTCTATCGCGCTCCTATCTGGACATGATATCATACCTCAAATCACCAATGCCAATAATCTATGCTTTTGCCGACCTCTGAACCACATTGTCACAACAAAAATCTTGTAGGGGCGTTAGCAAATGGCCATTTGCTAACGCAAAGCTCCGCTAACGCCCCTACTATGGTCTACCGAAATGAAAACCGCTGTAAATACCTATTCAGTGCTTTATTCTCCTCTATCCAAATGCCATAATTTTATTTTTAAATTGGACTTTGGACAAAAAGTAACTAACAGTTAGCGTAATAATTACGCTAATCAAACAGGATAATACCGCTCTATCTCCAGTGAATTTAATCACTGAAAAAAGGCATTGAAGAAGGAGACAGGAGA
>NZ_JAAHGB010000177.1:0-1393 GCF_010672695.1 Okeania sp. SIO1H4 | reverse complement strand
CTAATTCATTGTCGCCAGAGAAAAATATTGAGGAGTACAAGTTTGGCCATGTTATCAAGTATTTCATGGTTTTTTCCCGAAATTATCACTCTTAAACAGAAAAAATTGTTACGGAGTCAGTCGCGATCGCAAACAACCAGGAGGAGTACAAGTTTGGCCATGTTATCAAGTATTTCATGGTTTTTTCCCGAAATTATCACTCTTAAACGGCTTTGTTGCATGAAAGTAGCGATCACAAACACCAGAACGATTGAAATGGAAAACTAGCTCAGAGCAAGGGTCTTGTCTGAACCCATTTCAATTCGAGGGCGACTTCAGTTCTGGATTTACAACAGCAGAAAAATCTGCTCCAAATCGTGAGCAATGGTACGAATAGCAGTAGTGAGGGAAGAATAGCCATGAAGGCGACAGATAGCGATCGCCAACTGACGAATCACAGAAAAATTAGCTGCAGCTTGAGAGTGCCGAATTAGACTCTTGTCCTCTCCAAACACTACATCTTTAACCCAATGTAGTCGATTCTCAATTCCCCAATGTCCCTGAATTCCTACTGCAAATTCTGCAGCACTCAACTCTAGACTACTAATGTAGTAAGCTGTTTGATCATAATCAACACCTGCTCGTTTACCCTGACGCTCTACTTTAATCAAAGACTTAATTCCCTCCCACTCAGAGCTAATTCCCAACAGATGATTAAACACAGATACTGTTCTACAAACCAAAGGATTTCTGCATTTGTCTTCTGATATATCAATACTACTTGGTTGTGTTTGTTTAGTCGTTAGTTGTACCTGTTGGTACAATTTTTTTTGATTACCTTTGAGTGCTACCCTTGTAATGATTGTCACTGTCAATGATTAACTTGACTGTTTTTTTTGACCATGTAAGGCATCACAAGTAAAAACCACTCCTTTGAGGTTTAAGCTAGTCAATATGCTTTGGACAACAGCAATTTCACTACTTTCTTGATTGTGAAATTGCTCTACAGGTACAGGTACTCCTTGACAATTACTGAACACAGAAACAACATTGACAAAGTTTTGGTAAGAACTATTACAATCACTCACAGTAGACCTAATACTCTTACCATCTACTGCTAACCATTCGGCCTCTTGAATTGTGATTTGCTGTTTAGCCCATTGATTGAATACTTGAGCCAACTGAGCAAAATCAATTCTGGTCATCATTCGCCGAAATGTAGACTTCTGGAGTGAAAACTCAAAGGTGATAGCTCTAGTTGTTGGTGTAAGGCCAGGTGATGACGACGAGCAAAATCTTCTAGGGCACAATAGGAGAAACAACCGCTCATTGTACCCATAATTACTAACAGTAATACTAACCATAATGGATAACGTCTGCCTCTGGCAGCTCGAAAATCTGGTAACTGGGCCAA
>NZ_JAAHGB010000176.1:0-1425 GCF_010672695.1 Okeania sp. SIO1H4 | reverse complement strand
TTTTAGCTAGATCGCCGAGAAGCCTCACGCCATAATCTGTGATTTGGCGACCAGATGAATCGGCGGCCAATTGAATGGGTTCGATGCCGATTCAATTTGCATGATATCTCAGCAAAAACCTTCGCCCTAGTTGAAAAACTTGTATTATGATATTGCAATAACCCCAGAAAATTTCCACCATGCGCACTGCCTACCAATATAAATTAAGGCCCAACAAAGAACAAATAGCCACTATTCAATTGTGGTTGGAATTGTTGCGTCGGCAGTACAACTATCGGTTGGGTGAAAGGTTTTCATGGTGGTCAGAAAACCGTTGTCCAGTTAACGCCTGCCCCTTGGTGATGCCAATTCCTCAACTAAGAGATAATCCAGATTATTACTCTCAAAAAAAAGATTTGGTCAATACTAAAGACAAGTTTCCTGAATACAAGCTAATTCATTCTCAGGTATGCCAGGATTGCATTAAACGGGTAAAACTAGCTTTTGATAGGTGGTTCAAAGCAGATAAAAACGGGCAGCGATTAGGCAAACCAAGGTTTAAAGGAAAAGGACGTTATCGCAGTTTTACTTATCCTCAAATCAAACTTAACTGCATTGAAGGAAATCAAATTAATTTGCCCAAAATAGGAAAAGTAAAGTTAATTCAGCATCGTCCAATACCAGAAGGATTTATAATTAAAACAGTAACAATTAGCCGTAAAGCAGATGGTTATTATGTAACTTTATCCCTAGAAGACAAATCAGTTCCAGCTTTGACAACTAAAGTTGAACCTACATTAAAAAATACTCTGGGAATCGATATGGGGCTGAAGGAGTTCTTAGTAACAAGTGAAGGAGAATCTGTCCCCATACCCCAATACTATCGAAAATCTCAGCAGCGATTAAAAACGCTACAAAAATGCTTATCCCGTAAAAAGAAAGGAAGTAAAAGATGGTTAAAAGCTGTTGAAGCTGTAGCCAAACAACATAAAAAGGTCGCTGATCGACGTAAAGATTTCCACTTTAAAACAGCTAATGAATTGTTATCAAAAGCAGAAGTTATCGCCCATGAAAACTTAAATATCAAAGGGCTAGCAAAGAGCCGTTTGAGTAAATCAATTAACGATGCAGGATGGGGACAATTCCTATCTATTTTAACTGTCAAAGCTGAAAATGCTGGACAGAAAACCATAGGAGTGAACCCAAAAAATACCAGCCAAGATTGCTCAAATTGTGGAAAAAAAGTCGATAAAGAATTAAACATACGAACTCATTCTTGTCCGCATTGCGGTATTGCGATCGATCGTGATGTGAATGCAGCAATAAATATCAAAAATAGGGCGGTAGGGCATTCCGTCCTTAAAGCTCGTGGAGTCCGACGGGGTACCGGGACTGCGAAACGAGAAGCCCACACTATACCGCAAGGTTAGTGTGGGAGTATGTCAC
>NZ_JAAHGB010000175.1:0-1435 GCF_010672695.1 Okeania sp. SIO1H4 | reverse complement strand
TTTTTGACATACTCCCGGCGCTGAATTAAAAATTACAGCGCGGGATTCTCACCCATCTGTGATTCTTGATTCAGCGACACCACTTACTATTTCAGGTTGCCCATCTACAGCAGAGGTGGTAGTCTCCTCAAGCGTTCCCGAATACTCGGAGGTTCCTGAATGCCCTTCAGTACCTTTGATCTGATTCCACTCCACATCTAGAATCTTCATCCCTTTATTTAAAATGTTCCATGCCGCATTTGTATCCCGACATATTTCAATCTTGCATTTAGGACATTGATGAGTTCTAGTACTCAGAGATTTCTTCACTCGATGACCACAACTTGAACAGTCTTGGGATGTATAATTTGGTGCTACAGCAATCACTGTCTTATCCCACACTTTCCCAAAATAATCTAACCATTGAGTGAATTGATACCAACTTGCATCAGAAATCGACTTAGCCAAATGATGGTTCTTGACCATGTTTTGTATCTTGAGGTCTTCGTAGACAACCACATCATTAGAGTGGACTACGCACCGGGCTAACTTTACTGCCCAGTCTTTACGCTGTCTAGCAACTTTCAGATGGCACTTCCCCAGTCTCATCCTGGCTTTGTGGTAGTTTTTTGATTGAGGTTTTTTACCTTTAACAAACTTTCTGGAGAGTTGTCGCTGTAGTTTCTTTATTCGCTTTTGAGCTTGTCTTAAATACTTGGGATAAATTGCAGCATTGTTGTTCTGGTCTTTGTAGAAATAAGTCAGACCTAAATCAATGCCTACAACATTCCCGGTATAGTTCCCTGTTTCTTTGCGGTGAGCGTCAAAGCACAATTGAGCATAATAACCATCAGCTCGCCTGACAATTCTGACCCGATTGATTTTCAGTCTAAATAAGTCCTCTCTGGTTTGATGATTACAGAATAGAGAGAACCTACCTGCTTGAAAACCATCGGTGAAATTAATAGTTAAACAATCCTGTGATAGTTTCCATCCAGAGGTTTTATACTCAACTGAGCGAGAATGCTTTTTGAATTGAGGATAACCTTTGTTTTTGGCTCCTTCTCTACAGCGACGATAGAAGCTAGAGATTGAATTCCAAGCTCTCTGTGCTGATGCTTGACGCGCCATTGAGTTCAACTTTTGAGCAAAAGGAAACTCCGTTGCCAGTTCTTTACACAGCACAGATAGACGAGCTTTATTTACATCTGGCTCGTCGCGCCATAATCTAACTGCTTTGTTTCTAATGAATTGAGCAGTTCTGATCGCCTGTTCTAAGGCTTGATATTGTGCCTTAGACCCGTTTAATAGCTTGGCTTCTCTAATAATCATGCTTTAACTTTACCATTATATAGCAGAACTTTTGGCGATCTGCATGATTTTTTTTGTTGGTCGCAATTCATCCCAACACCAAACTAGGGTTATGGTGTGGGCCTTCTTGCTCCATTTAGGTAAA
>NZ_JAAHGB010000174.1:0-1441 GCF_010672695.1 Okeania sp. SIO1H4 | reverse complement strand
TGTGGTGCGATCGCACCACACCCCCCATCGGCGTTGAACAATAGTTCAAGTTGCCCTCTAAATCAGATGATCACTCATACTCACTTTTATTAATTTTAGTTGCTCAGAAATAATTAAATATTAAGTAGTTTATTCATGGCTTTAATTCCATTTATGTAACATGGTAATTTATGACGATTAAACTTCATTAAATCTTCTACTAATTTCCCGATAATTTCATCATTTACAATCCAATTAACAGGCTTATAATCCGAGAAAAAAATTACTGTGTCTTCTGTACTTTCTTCTTTTTTCATTGATTCTTGATACATATTTTTGAAGACCTTTCTTCTTGATTTTTTGTCCTTGAAATCAATTGATTGTGTATGAAATAGCTATTAATAAAATTAGATTGTTCAGTCTAGTTTGATTGGCCTTGGCTGCTTCTAGGTGATCACCACCACTTTTATAATCCTTAAACATTGCTTCAATTCCCATTCTCTGGCTATATACTTTTTTGACTTTCTCAATCGATGATAAATTTGTCAAAATATACCATTTTTCTGAAACATAGTTGTCGAGATATTTCTGTTTTTTATATACAAGTAAGTTATATATTCCTACCTTCTTGATTTTAGTAATTTTTTGATTTAATAATAGTTGAGCTGTACCAACTTTGACCTTTAATTCTGAGATTTGACAATATTTTTTCCCTCCTTTAATTGAGGTAGATTTTCGCTGCCTTAAGACAAAGTAAACCTGATTTTTATGAGATTTTTTTAACCAATGGGATAGAAATATACTGTGGAATTCTCTATCTGCTGTGATGATAATTTTATACCTTTTTAATAATCTTAACACAGGACGAATTACTGCCTGCTGTTCTATTAAATTACTAGCCCCTTTATGATCTAAAATCTTCCAATATATGGGTAATGCTCTATTTTTACAGGCCACACTAATCATTAATATATTAGTATTTTGCCATTGAGTTCTATCTATAATTAATATTAATTCAGAAGTCAAACTAAATACTTTCTCTACCATAATTCTTACCAAAGGAAACCAAAATATAGGTAAACTTAATTCCTTGAGGGTTAAAAATCTTTGTATATGTTTGCGCTTACTTTCTGATTGGATTGGCAGAGGAAATAAGCTTGTTAATTTTGATATTTGTACAGTTTTATATACTGATATTAAGTATCATAATATTTGTAATGTTGCTACTTGAGATGGACTCAATTTTTTCTCAATCTGATCTTGATAAAAACCTAATATATTCACTTTTTATTCATTTTTACTTGTAATTAGCAATCCTTTTTGATCATAATTATTTCAAAAATTGCTTTAATGAATAAATAATCAACCTACTGTGTGGGGTGTGGTGCGATCGCACCACACCTCCATCTATTCTCAATAATGCTTCTCTTTTAGTTGAAGTATTATTCAGCTTATTCGATGA
>NZ_JAAHGB010000173.1:0-1455 GCF_010672695.1 Okeania sp. SIO1H4 | reverse complement strand
AAAACAAACCTTGGTAAAGTAAAAGCATGAGTCAATCACAGCGCCCAGTAAATCGTAAACGCCTCAACCAGTTGTCAAAGGAAGAACTGGTAGAAATGTTGTTGACTCAACAAAAACTGATAGAGAAACTGCAAAAACAAATTGATAAATTAGAACAGAATCAAAACCTAGACAGTAAGAACTCCTCCAAACCCCCATCAACCGATCTACTGAAAAAATCGGAAAAAACCAAACCAAAAGAAGAGTCTCTAAGTTCCTCAGAAAAGAAGAGGCGACCAGGAGGACAAATAGGCCATGAGGGTAAGACTCGCAAAGGGTTTTCTAGAATAGACAGAATAGAAATATTGCAACACTCTGTTTGTAGTCATTGTGGTCAAGCAGAATTTTTAGATGAGAGTGTGGAAGTAGAAACTCAACAAGTAGCCCAACTGGTGGACAAACCTATTGAAATCATAGAGTACCATCGCCACAAGTGTCAATGTCTGAGGTGTGGTACAGTCACATCAGCACCTTGGTCTGAAGATATGATACCAGGGCAAGATTTGGGGGTAAAGTTACAAGCTTTCCTAGGATGGTTGGGAAACTATGGACATTTACCCTATGAAAAACAACAAGAAATGTTATGGGAATTAGGGAAAATTGAGATTGGCTTAGGGACTTTAGTGAACACCAATCAAAGGTTAGAGCAAGCAATTAAACCTCATGTAGAAGAACTCTCAGAATGGGTGAAAATAGAACAACCTTCAATTCATGTAGATGAAACACCTTGGCCAGTAAAAGGAGTGAAGGAATGGTTGTGGGTGTTTACCAATCAAGATTTTTGTTTATTCCGGGCTTCCGATACCAGAGGACGTGCCGAACTGGAATCTCAGTTGGGGCATAAATATGCTGGTGTTCTCAGTAGTGATGATCTGAGTGTTTATAATGGCTATCCAGTGCAAGCCCAACAGAAGTGTTTAGCTCATCTACGATGTCATTTTCAACGATTAATTCAACTACCAGGTAAGTTGAATCAAGAGATAGGAAAAACTTTTAAAGAGTTAATTGATGAAGGATTTGAACATTATAGTATCTGGCAAAAGAACCAAGAACGGGCTATTTATGATGAGTGGGCGATTGGATTTAAAAACAAAGTAGAATTAGCTCTCAAACAATGGAGTCATAAAGCAGGCTATGAAGCAGGGAAACTGTTACGAACTTTGAAATTGAAAGCAGACCAATGGTGGTATTTTCTACTTCACCCAGAGATTCCTCCTGATAATAATCTAGCAGAACGTTCATGACGGTTGGCAATCACCAAACGAAAAGTTAGTGGTGGTTCCAGAAGTATGGAAAGATTTCAACACACAGCTAATTTATTAACTGTGGTACAAACCTGTCGTCGCCAGGGGCGTTCTGTGATTGAATTCTTTGAACAGTCTCTAGTGGACAGCGTTGTAGGCGATCCCTCATCAA
>NZ_JAAHGB010000172.1:0-1486 GCF_010672695.1 Okeania sp. SIO1H4 | reverse complement strand
CTGGGACTCTGCTTAACCATTTAATATCTGTTAGTAACTGTAGATTTTTTTGAGTATATAAAGCACTATCTGCCACCATTAAACTATCAAAATTTAACTGCTTTTTGAAATCTTTCATGCCTTGGACAAAACTTTTTTTGGTCAGATTCATTTCCCGAACCAATTCTCATCCACAATGGGACATCTCCATCATTCGTACAAATTAAATCCATGAGAAATTGCTTGAAATATGGTCTACATTAGTTACTTCTATTGACATTTTCTCCTCTTTTTGATCTTCACTTAATTATCTAGAATTAGAGCTGATTGATCAAGTAAAGATTAAGGCGCTGAATCACTTGCTATACTTAGGTTTGAGGAGTTATTATCAAGTATTACCCTAATTGCTAAAAACTAGGTAATATCAGACTTTTAGCTAAGTTTACAAATCAGCTCTTACAGTTTGAGGTTTTTTTTTCTTAAGTCTAAATACTTACTCAAGTTTGACCATCTTTGCATACTACATTTTGTCGTACGGAATGTGGGTTAAAAATTAATATTATTGAGCCAGAAGAGACCCTAAAAAAGCTGCTTGTAGACCAAAAAACAGGTAAACATAGAGAAAGGGTAAAAATTTTATACCTACTTGCTACCCCAGATCGCAGAAAAAGTAGGACATTTGGCATCTTTGACAGCTTGCCACCGGGTAATACCAATTTGAAAAAAGAATGTTACAAATGATTGGAAGCGATCGCTTGCTAAATATTGGCCATTGATAAAGCATCGACATGACCAGGAGGATAATTCATCAAGAATTTGTGGATGGTAGTCGGTTAATTCTAACTATAGATAGAACACAATGGAAAGAAAATAATATATTTTGAATAGGGGTGATCTACAAAAAACCAGCCTGACCTATTTATGGACAAATTTTAGAGAAAAAGAGCAGCAGTAATTGAGGAGAACAAAAGGCTGAGGAGAACAAAAGGCAATTATTAACCCTGTTTGACATTTATTAAAAAAATATGAATTAGTAGTTATTGGAGACCGTGAATTCCACGGCGTTGAATGATCACACTGGCTCAAAAATCAAAAATCACCTGAAATAATTTACTTTGTTTTTGGACAAAAACAGAATACTTATGATCGAAAACCTGGGAAAAACTATGAAAAACTTAGTTCTTTGCAGATATATCCCGGAACAAAAATTTTTTTGAGCCAGATCAATATTATTCAAAATCAAGGTGTTGGAAGATTTAACCTAGGAGCATATTGGAAAGGGAAATATAATCAGAAAGTAGAAAAAGCGAGTGTGTAATTCCCTGGTATCCTCGGAATGAAAGACGCACTCAAGACAAGAACCTTGGTACTTATAAACGAGGTGTTGCACAATAGAGAATGATATTCTAGAATTTGATTGAGAGATGGATTGTCCTGATTGTCAAAGCCATAAAGTAGTGAAAAATGGTCATCGTCAGGGAAAACAGAGTTATCTGTGCCGTGACTG
>NZ_JAAHGB010000171.1:0-1518 GCF_010672695.1 Okeania sp. SIO1H4 | reverse complement strand
TTGACTACTCCCCGGACTTAAGTCACGGGGATTCTAAGCAGATACTACGCAACAGGATAAATCCGTGTTGCTCCGTTTCTTCTTAGCTGACCAAAGATATATTCTTTGGGGACAAGTCAAAATGCCCCTACACAGTCGGCTTAAGTTTAACCCTAGCTTTCTGCTTACTTTTGTGATTATATTTGCAGCCCCATTACAGTCTGCATTAATACACCAATTATTGCCTGTTCTATACAAACCACGCTGTCTTGATGCAGTCGCTCATGGGGGAAACCCCCAAGACCGCGCTGCATCGCTTTATTCTCTTTCCTGACGGTTTCCAATTATTGGGTTTCTCACCATAATTAGGTAGATTGTCACCATCTAAAAATGAAGCAATACTTGTATAACTTTCCTCAGTTTCTATAAATCTAATCCCATACTCAGAACATAATTGAGCTATTCTTTCCTTGAGTCTAGCTGTCGGAATTGGTACAAATTCTGAATTACTTTTCTTTCCTAATTCTATTTGATTTTTCTGACCTTTATTCCAGCCAAATACAATTGTACCAATATGATTTTTTAAACAATGATTAATCACTATCCTGGCTGCTTTATTAATTCCATCACGGATTTGGCGGTTACGCTTTTCTGTAATGGCAGCTAGTTTATTTGACCAAAATCCAGTCGGTTGATTTTCTTTAATAGTTGATACTTGTTTGTTGTACCAACGATTCATTGATTTAATCTGTTTCCCATCTACAATTAAGCTAGTATTTACATTGGATACACAGGTCAACCAATTATTTAAACCATGGTCAATTCCTAATACATTTTCTTGATTTAATTGAGGTTTAACTATTACTTCTCTTTCATAAACAAATTCCCAATAAAAACATCTGTTTCTCGGTAATATTCTCAGTTCTTTGAGAGTAGAGAATGCTAGATTACTAGGCATTGGAATTAAAAAGCTATCTACTCCAAACCAGCGTTTACAGGTATTCTAAGCGTGGTATTCTAATTTGATTATCTTTAAGTTTTAATGCTTGCTTAGGGTAACTTACTGTAGCCATTCCCCCTTTTTTTCTATAGTTAGGAATCCTTGGTCTGTGTTCGATTTTACCTTCATTATAGGCAATAATAAGACCATAATAAGACCTAAATGATTCAGCTACAGTTCTCAATGTTTGTTGTGCTGCTTGAGAATATAAAACTTTGTAATGATAGTTGTTTTTATAGACCTTTTCCAAGTCAAACTTGCCAATACCAATCCTGGCTTTAAAATATAATTGCCGACCATAGTATATGCCCATGTTAGTTAGTTTGTGAGACTGTTCGCACAAGAATGTTAAAATGGGAATTAATTCAGGATTTTTACCTACTAAAACTTGCTGACAACAGTACATTTGAAACGGGCAGACCGAACAGTTATTGTAGGTAATAATAACACAGGACAACTAAAGTTGTCTAGTCTAAGCGACTCGCTTGTTTTCATCCCCCGGTTAAAACACGGGGGCCTTCAACGTCGCTTTTCGGTAA
>NZ_JAAHGB010000170.1:0-1575 GCF_010672695.1 Okeania sp. SIO1H4 | reverse complement strand
AGATTATGATGCGGGATTCTCATCATTGATGATTCTACGCTCACAGAGATGACTTAGATGGACAATATCACTATTACCAAACCAGAGGTCGGACTCTCCCGTAGCTTTTGGGTCTCCCCCAGATTCCGAGTGCCCCTCGGTACTGTTGACTATTGCTCCTAGCATTTCTAAACCTTTAGCTAAAATGTTCCTTGCTGCATTGTGGTCTCTATCAGCAATATAACTACAATGCGGACATTTGTGAGTCCTAACAGACAAAGATTTTTTAACAGTCTGACCACAATTGGAACAATTTTGAGATGTGAAATGTGGAGGTACTGCTATGCAAGCAATTCCATGCAACTTAGCATAATATTCCAGCCATTCGGTGAACTGATACCAGCTTGCATCAGATATAGATTTAGCTAAGTGATGATTTTTAGCTAGGTTAGCAATGTTCAAATCCTCGTATACTACCAAATCGTGACATTGGATTAACGCCCGTGCAGTCTTTACTGCATGGTCTTTACGCTGTCTACTGATTTTGAGATGCTGCCTGGCTAATTTCTTTCTGGCTTTGTGGTAGTTATTTGATTGTGCCTTTTTTCCTTTCTCGTGGCGGCGCGATACTTTCCGTTGTAGCTTTTTTAGTCGTTTTTCCGACTTCCTTAAATACTTAGGATTATCTACAACATTACCATTACTATCAGTATAAAAAGTATTTAAACCTAAATCTATTCCTACGACATTGCCTTGAAAATTATGAGTTTCTTTTCTCTCTACATTTACTAGAAATTGACATTGAAGAAGGAGACAGGAGACAGGAGACAGGAGACAGGAGGAAAATTACATGGGGATTCTAACCCCAAGTAATTTTGAACACCGTGTAGACGGTGGGGTATTAAACCCACAAAGAAAATGATAATAACCATCAGCTCGTCTCACAACTCTTACACGACTTATTTGTTGCTCTGAATACCAGACTAAATCGCGACTTGTCCACAATTCAAATACACCAGCTTGAAAACCATCTTTAAATTCAATTTTCTTTCTGTCTGGAGATAGCTTATAACCTGTTGATTTGTACTCTATTGAACGAGTGAATTTATTGAATTTTGGATCGCCCTTTTTACCTGGTAATTTCAGTCTACAATTTTTGTAGAATCGTTGTATTGATTGCCATGTTCTATGGGCTGATGCTTGTCTTGCTTGAGAGTTTTACTTTTTCACCCAAGGAAAATTACTATCCTTTGCTAGTACAGAACAAAGCTTTTGTAAGTCATTGCGTTTAACATCTTTATTATCCATCCAGTAGCGCAAACAACTGTTTCTGATGAATTGACCTGTGAGAATCATTTCATCTAAAACTTTGTACTGATTTTGACTGCCTTTTAATTTGGCCTCAATTACTAGCAAAGTTATTGTTAATTCCTTGACTACATTGACTATTATAACTAAATTTACCTAAAATTTATACTGGATAAACTATTAATATTTGTGTCTAATTATGACATCGAATCATAATTATACACGCATCATTCATCCAGACACGCTCATCATAGATTATAGTGCTGGCCTTCTGATGCGTTTAGGTAA
>NZ_JAAHGB010000017.1:0-112996 GCF_010672695.1 Okeania sp. SIO1H4 | reverse complement strand
AATGCCGATCATTTTTAGCTTGGCTATTGACCATTTATTTTACGATCGCGATCACACTTCTGAGTATTCTATCTCAGGAAGAAGGCATTGCTTCTACTGGTCACTTATTTCTGCCATCCTGCACTAGATTAAAAAATGAATATGGATTAGACTAATGGCAAAGTATCAATTTTCTGAGGATGCAATTTTATATCAAGTCAGAAGTCAAAAGTCAAAAGTAAGGTTTGTCGGGTGCGTTAGGAAGTTAAAAATTCAAAAGTAAAATTTGTAGTAGATTGACACAGCTAAAACTGTGCAGCTATAATCAGACATAATATTACTCCCTTTGATCGAATTCTTTTTCTACTTGCGGAGTGAGAAATATCTCTTGAAATTTCTCTACCGATTTTGGATGGATAAACAATATAGCAATGCCAATAATGGCAAATATTGTACATAACAAGTAGTAAATAATTTGCCCATTCTGCATCCAAGTCAAGGAATCTAGAAATCCAAATTTCTTGGGTTTTTCTATTTCTGGTTCTGGAGAATTTGCTGTTACTTTACCTTGAATCTTACTCTCGTCACCGAATACATTACCCACAATATTTCCATCTTTATTTTCTATATTTTGGCTTTGGTCATTGACAATTTTTTTTGTCATGGTTTTATTCCCAACAATATTATTACTATCTATAACAAAATCTCTACTATCAACTATATAAATATCATTTGGACGATGACTAGCTTGTAAAAATTCTCTACTCAAGTCTCCGTCTATTACATCATCAATGTCTATTACATGATCAATTAAACTTCGGATATCCACTTCATCATAGGGATAATTATCGCAGTTAGTTTTTTGTCTGCCATTACTTTTCCATTCGTTTAATTTCTCAAATTTGTATCCGGGATGGTTGTTAATTGATTATCACTTAAATCAAGCCTAATTAAATTGGTGAGTTGAGTAATTGATTCCGGGATATTTGTTAACTGATTACCACCTAAATAAAGCCCAGTTAAATTGATGAGTTTAGAGATTGATTCCGGGATGTTTTTTAATTGATTATCACTTAAATCCAGCCCAGTTAAGTTCCTGAGTTTAGAGATTGAATCCGGGATAGTTGTTAATTGATTACCACCTAGATAAAGCCTAGTTAAATTGGTGAGTTTAGAGATTGACTCCGAAATGTTTGTTAATTGATTATTTCTTAAATTTAATACTTCTAGCTGCTCTAGCTTCCAAACCTCAGTAGGGATTTCAGTCAATATTTCATCATCTCTGCTCAAAGAAACATTACTTAAGTTTAATTCCTTAAGTTTTTTATCTTTAGCTACTTGTATTCTTTCTCGAAAACGTCGTGGTATCTGATTCTGCTGATTTGTTTTAGGAAAATTCATAGCTCAATAAAAGAATTTTTACAATTATTGTAATAGCTACAAATACAAACATCGATTTTCCATAACCATCATAACTTTCTTACTTCAACCCAACCTAAAAAAAATTCTTATAAATAACCACCCAATGTTTTGCCTCAAAAATTTTCTCAGTATTTCAGCAACGTGCTAGAACATTATTGTATAGAATTTTTGGCGTTGGTAATTTGAGATATGATACCATGTCTGGATAAGAGCGCAATAGAACTCCGTGACCTTTACGCTCCCCGAAAAACTTTATCTTTCTACTCGGGGTTTCTTCTTCTTTCTTTCCTTCTGACTCCTGACTCCTAAAGAATTAAGATTCATATCATACACTAATTTACCAACGCCGAATTTTTCAGTAAGTGTGGATACACTGCTGGAGATCCCCCCTAACCCCCCTTGACAAGGGGGGAAACCGGAAGTCCCCCTTTTTAAGGGGGATTTAGGGGGATCGTTGTTTTTCGTACCTCATGCGTAAGTCCCGATCATACTTACTAGATGGCAAAACTAAGACGTTATAGTTATGGGTGCCTGATTTGTAGAAGTAACCTACTTAGTAGATGGAAAACTAAGACGTTATAGTTATGAGTGCCTAATTTTTCATCACCACAAAAGCGACAACAATAGAAAAACTAAGACGTTATAGTTAGCAGACAGAGATTCCTACTCTAAAACTTTGATAAAATTGCTTTTTCTCTTTTAAAGATAATAAAGCTGATAGCTGACTGCTGAATACTGAATGCTTACCATACTATTCCAACCAAGATGAAAGGTCTCTATCAATTAAATCTTGTAATTTGAGAATATCTTCACGGTAGAATTCAGTTAATAGTTGACGCTCTTCTGAAGAAAGAGGTTTGAGTTCTTTTCCTGCTGAATTTAACTTAATTATACTAGAGCGTAATTTCTGCCGCATTTCTAAAGGCATTAATACTCTAAGCGTTGATGAAATAGCTGTCCTAACTGGATTTTTTGTTTTCAATAAATTATTCAATGTTTGATTCTTAGGTACAGCCGCACTTTGACTACGCTTTGAAGTATCAGGGTTAAATGTATCATCTACCCCAATAAATCTATAAATCTCTTGCATAACCTTTAAAGAATCTTTAGTTAAATCATCATGGAGAATAATTTTTAATTTTTCCCGGTCGAAACTATCAAAATAATGTTTGATAGGAGAATAATATAATCCTTTCTTGATTGTTGAAGAACTATCTGCACGAAATTTAACTTGTTCGCTTAGAGAACGAACTTTTCCCACATTTATCCCATCGCGAAGGTGCATTAAATAATCAGAATAAGCTCTGTCTACAGGATTTCTCAATATAGCAATCATTTTCACATCAGGAACATAACGTTGAATCATTTCCGATGAAGTTTTATAGTTAACAAGATAGTTAGGAGAAGCTTCTCCTATAGCAATCTCATCTTTTACATTCATAAATAGTTCACAGTATCTTTCCCAGCTATTAATTCTTTTTCTTGTTCCTGTATCTGGTTTTTTTTCTGTATTGTTTTCCCAATCTGTAGCGAAAAAATTTGTTTCCTTAATGGGACTCATATACACCTGGGGATGTTCCTTTAAATATCCATAGACGGATGTAGTTCCTGCCTTCTGTACTCCTATTATTAGAAAAGTTGGTAACTTCATTGTATTTCTCCTAAATTTAAACTTATAGATATAGACATTTATTATTAAAGGTATCAGACTACTAATTCGGAGTTTAGAGCATAGTTTACTATGATGCTTAAATTATAATTTATTAAGAGCTATCTTCCACACATTCTGATGAATTAGTAACTCTTCATTCCTAATTAAGCTAAGAATAATTTAAATTCTATATCCTTCACAGGAGCGCCCATTCCCTTGCGTCTACTACAGATGCGGGGTCGCACCACTGTTAAGAGTTCCTTTTGGCACAAATTTTAGATATATGGTTTAAATGCAAAATAGCTAATATCTTGGTTTAGTTTACTGCATTGATAGACTATTGTAAATAATCTGAATATTATATCAATCCGTGCATAATTTATAAAAAACTCACCGCTGTTTCTAGTTAAATCTTCCCTTTTTCCTAATTTCCAGATATTATATACACAACCGCTTTAAGGATTACAATACTAAATGTTGAACACAGATTAAATTTGTTTTATATACCATATCCGGATGATTAAGTATCATAAAAATGTTCTATTGAAGCGATATTGAAGGAATATCCCAAATTTCTGCTCCCTTTCCAGTGTTTTCACTTGAATTTACACCTACCATCTACCGCCTAAGAAATTTGTTGGAAACAATTAGACAATATTGAAATAATAGATCAAAAATCAGCTTTTTTTTTATCAGTTAGTTTGACTTATTATTTCACTGTTTGAGTTTGTTTTTAATTTATTCGATCAGAGATTTAGAATCTAACAGCAAACCAGTAGGTTCATCATTATTATCCTCGTATTGAGGAAATAATTCGGAAATTTCTGATTTATATTTCTCCGTTTTATCTTGAATCATGTTATACGCTTTTACTAAAATTTCCGATTGTGCTAATAGTAAATCATGTAAATCTATCAATCTTAAATTGCCATTCGACAACACTATAATTATTGGTTCGTAAATATAATTTTTTGGTCTATTTAGGGCAGTTAGTACTGCAGCATTAATTTGAAAATTTTCAGAAAGAACTAAAGGAGGAGTGCTAAGAAAATCTAACAATTCGCTAACAGGTTGCCTAGAATAAAAGTATTTATTTCCTGGTGATTTCATATACTCTAAGAATCTGACTTGTGAAATCATACCCAACATTTTTGTATTTTTAGTAATGATAACTCCTGGTAATTCTGGTTGTTGTCGAAATTTTTCTGCTACTTTTTTTACTAAAGTAGTAGTATTAACTTGAAAATCGTGGAAGGGTAAGTTTCCAACAGTGGAATAGAGTGTAAGCTGAACTAGGTTGGTCATTGAAAATAATGAAGAATAAGCAGTATGAAAAAATATGCTATGAGAATATGTTAACTTGGATAAATTTACAGTTAGATTAAATAATCTAAAATATAAAAAAAAGCTTAATAATTACATAAGCAATACTCTTTGTCCTGGTCCGGAATATTCTTATGGCCATTTTATCCAAAATCACCGGGGATGCCCAGTTTCCACCTGCAAAACCAAACTTAATTTTACCTTTAAATACCCTTGAGCTTTTAAGTCAGCTATTGCAACAAACAACTCAAGGTTTGAAGACTATATTAATTACGGAAGATATACTTGCCACCACCCAATCTCATAAATTCCCAGACCTAAAATTTACAGTAGTTATTTCAGAGGAGTTTAATGGACTTTTGTGGGGCACAATAGTCAAGGAGTCATCAGATAATCAAAGTCAGAAGACAGAAGACCGACAAAAAGATCATAATTTACAATCTAACTCTTCTACCTTTCCTTTTTCAAGGGAAAATGTGGGAAATTTCAAATTTAATGTAGGTTTAACTTTTGACCCAGAGGCAATCACACTTTTTGTATACCAGATTTTTAATATTATAGAAGAAGATAATAGTAACTCAGCGCTCATCTCTCAAATTAAATCTCAAATAAATAACCTGAAAGTCAATAATCCAAATCTCCAGGATGAATTTACCTTGAAATTACTAAAATTATTGACTTCTAATGAAAATATAGATTCTATTTTAGAGCAAACAAGTAGTCAAACAATCAAGAAAAAAAAATCTTATTCTCAGACATCAAATTTACTATCAATAAATGATTCAATAGTTGGTATTTATGGATTATCAGGACCGGATTCAATACTGAATAATCAACAATATCCATTAGTATGTAAACCTATTGAGCAAGCTCTAAACCAACAGCTAGAACAAGAGATACTTCTGAATCAAGTCACAACTCAAATTCGTCAAAGTTTAGAACTACCAGAAATTTTATCAACGACTGTAGAGCAGGTTCAAAAATTGATTAAAGTTGATAGATTATTAATTTATAAATTTAATTATTCCTTATCATTAACAAATAAAACAAATAATATTACAACAGACAATCAAAGAAAAGGTACTGTTAAATATGAAGCATTAGCATCCGAAAAAATTTCTTCAGTATTAGGTTTAAGTGAAGGAGAAAACTGCTTTTTTCCTCCCCATAACTCGATCGTGAAATATAGTAAAACATTTGTTCGTGCTATAGCTGATACAGAAGTAGTTTATGGTAAATTTCCTTGTTTAGTAGAATTGATGCAACAACATCAAGTCAAAGCTAAATTAGTAGTATCAATTATAGTCAATCGACAATTATGGGGATTATTAATTGCCCATCACTGTTCGATTCGAGAGTGGCAAGATCATGAAAAAATATTTCTCAAAGAAATAGCAGAACACTTAGCGATCGCTATTTACCAAGCTCAATTATATGAAGAATTGCAAAAGCAAAAACAAACTTTAGAAAAGCAAGTGGCTAGACGGACTCAAGAACTTTATGATACTCTACAAGCAGCAGAATCAGCTAATCGTACTAAGAGTGAATTTTTAGCCACAATGAGTCATGAATTACGCACTCCTCTCACTTGTGTTATTGGTATTTCTTCAACTCTTTTACGCTGGTCTTATGGCAATAGAGGAGCTAAAACAATACCAATACAAAAGCAAAGAGATTATTTACAAATAATCCATGATAGTGGCGAACATCTCCTAGAATTAATCAATGATATTCTAGATTTATCTCAAGTAGAAGCTGGCAAAGCAGTTTTAAATATCGGTGATTTTTCTCTCTCTAAATTAAGTTATGAACTTTGGCAAACTTTTAGAGAAAAAGCAGAAAAAAACGAAGTAAAATTAACTTTAGAACAAACAATAAATCCACAACTAGATCTATTTACTGCCGACCAAAGGCGAGTTAAACAAATTCTCTTTAATCTTCTCAGTAATGGAATTAAATTTACTCCTAGTGGGGGGAGTGTCATACTTAAAGTTATCAGAGACAAAAATACAGCAATTTTTCAAGTAGAAGATACCGGTATAGGAATTTCTGAAGAGCAAAAACCATTATTATTTAAGAAATTTCAACAACTAGATTCTCCTTATAATCGTCAGCAAAGTGGTACGGGTTTAGGTCTGGCTTTAACAAAACAATTAGTAGAACTTCATGGTGGAATTGTTGAAGTAGAATCTGCTATTGATTTTGGCTCTACTTTTACAGTGAAATTACCAGCACAACCCCTAACATTAAAAAATGAAGAATTAAAACAAAAAGAAGAAAATTCACCTAATATTTTATCCTTGCAAGGTAGTGTAGTGTTGATTGAGCAAGAAGAAGATGTTGCCACAGTAATTTGTGATATTTTGACAGCAGCAGGATTAAAAGTTGTATGGATAATAGAAGGTTCTACAGCAGTGGAGCAAACTATTTTGTTGCAACCTCTTGCTGTAATTGTAGATATGCAATTACCAGGAATGGATGGTGTAGAAATTATCCAGCAGTTACGCACAACAAATAGTAGTGAAAATCCAAAAATTCTGGCATTAACTACTTTTGATCAACAAATAGATATGGAATATTGTTATACTGTTGGTGCAGATGAATGTTTGACTAAACCAATTAATCTCGAATATTTATTGAGTAAAATGATAGACTTGCTGACCAAATAAGAATTCAGTCATAGGTAATTGGTAATATACCTGACCAGTATGGTAATTTCTATAAGTAAGTTTCAAGTATTTAATAACTTTTGTTGTTTTCATAGTTATTTGAAACTTTCAAATATCTTATTACTATTACTTTTAAAATGGTATAATCATATTTTATTTGTGGAGCTTACAGCACTTTTCATTTAAGTAGACTACGAAATTATTTTTGCTTAAGGAGTGGGGAGCAGAAAAATGCTTTAGCCACTATAGTCTATCTATGTGAAAATTCCTATAATATCAAATTAATATGAAGTTGTATAGAATAATATTTTAATCAGAGTTGATTGTAGATCGGGAGATACAAGTTAATAAATGCAGCTTCACATAAAATTGGTATAACACCTAAAACCTAATATTATATCCGGTTGAATAATTATAAATAACGACGGAGGAGTCAAGAGAGAATAAAAAGGAAGAGGATCAGAAAGTTTTTTATTACTAATTATCCGGACTTGATATAAAGTCTAATACCTAACACCTAACACCTAATTCTGTACAGCCTCATATAAAATTGGTATAATTCCTGATACTGACTACATGAATTTATCTCTACTTATAATCTATAAATCAGCTCTAACATCTATACAAAATAATTATTTAACCATGACTAATAAATACTCCGATCTATCATTACCACAAGGTTTAATCATTTCTTGTCAAGCTCCCACTGACTCCCCTTTAAATCATCCAGAAGTTATTGCAGCTATGGCACAAGCATCTATAAATCAGGGAGCTTCAGCAGTGAGAATAGATACACCATCCCATATTCGAGCAGTGCGACAGAGAATTACTCAACCAATTATTGGTTTGTGGAAGCAACAAATACCAGGATTTGAAGTTTATATTACGCCCCAATTTTCAGATGCAGAAGCGATCGCCAAAGCAGGAGCAGATATTATTGCTGTTGATGCTACTGCCAGAAAACGTCCGGGAGGAGAAACTTTAGCAACATTAATTACTCGTATTCATAATGAATTAGGAAAATCAGTAATGGCCGATGTAGATACTATAGAAGCAGCACAACTAGCTGTAGAAGAAGGTGCGGATTTTGTCGCCACTACTCTGTATGGTTATACTGAGCAAACAATCACAAAATCTCCTCCTGGTTTTGAGCTGTTAAAACAGATAGTAAAAAACTTAGAAGTGCCAGCAATTTGTGAAGGAGGTATTGCTTCTCCCACAATGGCAAAAAAAGCTATGAATTTAGGAGCTAATGCTGTAGTTGTCGGGACAGATATTACAGGAATTGATAGTAAAGTCAAAGCTTACAAAATGGAGATGATTTCTTAAATTAGCTAAATACGCTAATTATTTAATGCGCTTTTATATCATGTCCGGTTGAATACTTATAAATAAATAACGGATGAGTCATAATTCAGGAGGAAAGAAAGAATAAAGAAGCAAGAAAGAAGAAGAAAGGGCGTTGCACAGAGACAAATGATTTTAGATTTTTGATGAACAATATTTTGGATTTGAGAATTGCTAAAATGATTAATATTAGGTTTTTTACTCAAAATCTAAACTAATTTTTGGCAATATCATTCCATAATGTGCAAACCCCAATATTAAATCGGACCATCTCCCCTAACTATATAATATCATGTCCGTTTATATCGTTTGTGTAAACCCAAGGGTGAATATCTACAGGAAATGATGGTTTTTTCTTGCGAGGGTAGCCTTCTTTCCTCTTCCCTCTTTCTTCTTCCTTCTTCCTTCTTCCTTCTTCCTTACCTTTGCTATACAAGACCAATGCTACCGGACATGATATAATAAGTATTCAACCGGATTTGATATTACTCCGTGTATAGTAAGTTACAAGGGTTTCTAGAAGAGGAAAAAAATTGATAATAGCAAGGAGTGAAAGATATAACAAAGAACGGGGAAAAATAATCAAACTGGAGAAGAGAATGACTTTTTTGTAGAGTCTTATATCAAATTCTGTTTAATCGGAATGATATAGTTTCTTTTATTATTATTAGTAAGGACTTTCCGTTCCGAAAGCCCTGAAAATATTGACTCTTCTTCCTCAATATTTAATAATACTGAGGCTTTGTTGCACAAAGGAAGGAAATAGGGTAAAAATAGCAGTGCATGACACGCAAAACCTACACCGAAGTAGATCTGAGTAACTCCAAGTCTAATTCCAAGTACCGGGTAAGCAACTGGTCTGAATATGATCCTTCCCTAAAGCACAGAGGGAGTCTGACATTTTGGCTCAGTCCTGAAGTAATAGAGCAGTGGGTAAACCAACAGAAAACAAGACCTAGGGGAGCATCGAATAGTTATAGTAATGTAGCTATTGAATTAATGGTCTCTGTGAGTAGCTTGTTTGGATTAGCAGGACGACAAACAGAAGGATTTGTCGAATCTATATTTAGTTTGATGGAACTAGACTTACCTGTACCAGACCATAGCACTGTATCTCGTCTGATCAGGAAGTTAAACATTACTATACCAGTGATACCAAAGGCAGAAGGGACTCACGAGCGTAGTAGATTCTACGAGAGTCAAAGTATATGGTGAAGGGGAATGGAAGACCAGGATTGACGGTGTAGGCAAACCTGTAAAATTGCGTAAACTACATCTAGGGGTAAATGTTTGCGCAGCATTCCGAAGGAAAGCGACAGGAGAAATAATTGCTGCTGTAGTAACAACCAACGATGTTAGTGATGACCAAGTATTCTCTGACTTGCTTGATGGAGTTGAAGATGAAATAGTAAAAGTTTCGGGCGATGGAGCATACGACAAGTGCAAGTGCTATGAAAAAGCTAGTCACAAAGGAGCTAAAATCACAATTCCGCCACGAAAAAATGCGGTGATTTGGCAGCATGGCAACTGTAGAGGTACTCCCCATCCTAGAGATAAAAACCTTAGACGCATTGGTATCTGTGGGCGAAAGAAGTGGAAAGGTGAAAGTGGCTAGCACAGGCGTTCTCGCTTCAGAAACTACAATGTTTAGACTCAAAGCTCTATTTGGAGGAAAGTTGAGAAGAGGATTATTTAACAACCAAGCGGTGGAGTTATTCATTCAATGCACTATACTTAACCCCATGATACATAATGGTAAGCTCGAAAGTTATCAAGTAGACATCTAGTCTCCCCCTCTTGTGGGAGTAATTTGTGATTCCGGAACGGATCGCGGAGCGAATCGCAACTTTCATGCAACAAAGCCTAATACTAATGCTATCCAAATCTCATATTGCTTTCTCCTCCAAGAGCCATAGTTACTCTCAACTCTTTAGCAGAGTAAAAATATCTTTGATTCCTTCTGCTGTGTTTCCTCTAACTTTTTTGTATAGCAGAAGGAAGAAATAAGTAAGGAAAATGTTGCGTTGTCTGAGTTTTAAGCTTTTGATATGTCAAATGTAGTAATGGCTACTGCTATAACTATTCATTTTTAACTCATGGTAAAATGTAGTGAAATATACAATTAACTATAACCCGAAAAGATATAATTGAACAAATAATTAATCACAATTTTTTAAAGGTACATCTACTACTAAAAGTGGTTAATATTCCGGACAAAAAGCAGGGTGTAAAGAAAAATCAACAAGATGAAACACTTATGCAATTATAATGACTCAAGATATTGGTTTATATTCTAAATCTCCTCACCTTGCCAGAAGTGCTGGGCAACAAATTGTATCGAAACGTAGTCGCTTGGTGCAAGCATTCACAATGATGCTACTGATCACTAGCTTAATTGGCATCAATGCTTATCGTGTAGTACAACTACAATTAGTTCAGGGAAAGTATAACCGGGAACGTGCAGAAAACAACCGCATTCGTCTAGTTCCAGTGGCAGCGAGTCGTGGTACAATTTATGACCGCAAAGGTAAAATCTTAGCGGGTAATAAGCTGTCTCGCTCCGTATATTTGTGGCCTCAAGAATACTCAGCTGCAGAGTGGTCAGAACTTGCAACCGAATTAAGTTCAATTTTAGACATTTCCGCTAGCGATATTATCAACAAATTAGAAGAAGTTGGCTATGATTCACCCCTAGGAGTTAGAATCTTTTCTAATCTCGATCCCACTACCTTCATAGCATTAGCAGAAAAAACTGGTGAAACACGAGGACTAGAAGTGCGTACTGAAAATATTCGCTACTATCCTAATGGCAGTTTAGCAGCTCATCTGATTGGATATACTGGCGAAGCAACCAAAGAAGAATTGATATCTAACCCCAAATACCCAATGGGAATGATTGTTGGTAAAATGGGGATAGAAAGTTCCGCAAACTCTAAATTGGAGGGAGTTTGGGGTAATCGTTTGATTGAAGTTGACGCTAAAGGTAACAAAATCCAGGAACTGGGAGCCAAAAATCCGACATCAGGCAAATCAGTCAAATTAACCTTAGATATCGATATTCAAAAAGCAGCAGAAAAAGCACTAGGAAACCGTCGGGGTGTGGCAGTTGCCATCAATCCCAAAACAGGGGAAATCTTAGCAATGGCAAGCAGACCTACATTTGACCCTAGTCTATTTACTGGTAAGATGACAACCTCAGAATGGCAACGTCTGCAAGGTGCAAGTAAGCCCTTTTTGAATCGTGCGCTCCAGGGTTATCCGCCAGGAAGTACTTTCAAAACAGTTGCTTCTGTTGCAGCACTCCAGTCTGGTAAGTATTCTCCTAACTCTAGAGTGAGAACTTATAATGCTGTCACTATTGGTGGCATCACTTTTAACGAACATAGTGGAGGTTATGGGTTAATTGGTTTTAGGGATGCTTTAGCTTACAGTAGCAATACATTTTTCTATCAAATGGCTGTGAATATTGGCCCGGAAGTAATTTCTAAGTGGGGGCGAGAGTTAGGTATTGGTGGCAGTATTGACTTAAAACTATTGGGGATAGATGGTAATCATGGTCAAATTCCCACTCCTAAAGAAAAAGAAGAGATTTATGGAGAACCTTGGCATATTGCTGATATTGTGACTATGGGTATAGGTCAAGGTTTGGTGTTGGTAACTCCTTTAGAATCATCAGTGATGGTCAGCACGATCGCTAATGGTGGGTATCGAGTAAAGCCTCATTTATTGGCATCTCAAACTGGCACTGCAGCTACTAAATCAGTCAAAATTGGTCTGAAACCTTCAACTATTAATACAGTGCGCGAAGGATTAATTGATGTGGTGAGGAAGGGTACTGGTCGGAGTTTGAATGATGGTACTATTCCATTATCTGGAGGAAAGACTGGCACGGTGGAACTTCCTGGGCAGGCAGATAATGCGATGTATATTGGGTTTGCACCTGCTTATAATCCTGAAATCGCTGTAGCAATTGCAGTTGAGGAGGGTGGTTACGGTTCGGTAGGTGCGACACCAATTGCTAAAGCTATTTTTGATACTTATTTTGCTAATAAAGGAAAATAGTATAGCAGAAGGAAGAAGGAAGAGGGAAGAGGGAAGAAGGAAGAGGGAAAAATTTTACCTTGTCTGAGTTTTCAGCTTTTGATCTGTCCGTCCTCTTTCCTTAGACTCCTATAGTATTATGTCCGGCTAAATAGACATAGGCGTGATAATCAAAAATCAAAAAATTATCAATTATTTCTCCCTGTTCCCTGTTCCCTTATAACTAAATTATTGTTTTAACCAAAAGACGTAGTGCTTTTTTTATGAAAAAAAATTCTTCATTCTTCCTTCTCTGCTGACTTCTGACTCCTGACTCCTGAATCCTCCGTCGCTTTTTATAAGTATTCAACCGGACATGATATAACTTTAAGACTTCCTATCAGAAAAGCAATACTTCTAATGTTAATTTAAAGTATATTTATATAACATATTTGATAGTGAGGTTTATGGAGTTTTATCTGGTCAACCCTTGGATAGCCAACATTTGTTGGGTCTTGGGTTCTATATTATTTGTGGAACTGGTGCGAGATACTTATCATGTGGTTTCTCATATTTGGTCTCCTTTGTATAAATGGCACGGTTGGCATCATCGTGTTTTCCGCCCAGACTTGACTCCTGTCAGTACAGAGGTTTATCAAAAAGCTACTTGGTATCACGATGTCCCAGAATCTCTGGTAATGTTGACTTTTAGTCTGTTACTCTGGGCACTAACTTTTGTTTGGATACCTTCTTATCATTGGGCTACTTTAGCAGGTTCTGTTTATACTTTAAGTTTCTTGCTTCCGGCGATCGCTCGTGGTATTGGTATTCCTCATGCTGACCAACTTACAGACCTCAATCATCTTCCTGGTGCATTCTCAGAGCCTCCCACTTATTGGTTTGTTAACCGTTCTTATCATTGGCGACACCACTTCGATAATCAAAATGCTTATTTTTGCGGTACTCTGAGTCTGGTAGATAAACTTATGGGTACAGCTCTTTCTCTCAAAGGTAAAACTATTGCTGTTACAGGTGCTTCTGGCAGTTTAGGGCGATCGCTTCTCCTACATCTTCACAAAGCAGGGGCAAAAGTAATTGCTCTTACCTCTGGGAATCAAACTATTACTATAAATATAGATGGTAAAGACTTAAAAGTAAGTACCATAAATTGGCAAGTAAGTCAAGAAAATAATTTAGCAGATTTATTTAAAAAAGTAGATATTTTAGTATTAAATCATGGCATTAACGTACATGGAGAAAAGACAGCAGAAGCGATCGCTAAATCTTATGAAATTAATACTTTTTCTAGTTGGCGAATGTTAGAAATCTTCCTCAAAACTGTGAGAACAAATTCTGATATTGCCTGTAAAGAAGTCTGGGTTAACACATCAGAAGCAGAAGTTTCTCCAGCTTTTAGTCCTCTATATGAACTCACAAAAAGAACCCTTGGAGATTTAGTTACTTTAAGAAAATTAGATGCTCCCTGTGTCATTCGGAAATTAATATTAGGTCCGTTTAAAAGTAATCTTAATCCCATTGGAATAATGTCTGCTGATTGGGTGGCAAAACAGATAGTAAAATTAGCAAAAGCAGATGTTAGAACAATTATTGTCACAATTAATCCTTTGACTTTTGTAGCAATTCCTATCAAAGAATTTTTAGTTTCTACTTACTTTAAATTATTTACTTCTAAATAGGGTTTGCTGAATAAAGTATTTTGGTAGGGGGTGGGTTGTCTCCTGACTCCTCCTCTGACCAAAAGACTTCCATAAGCGAACCCTACTCAAACTTGCCGCTTTTTCTGTATAAAAAACTCCTTACTGCAAGAGATAAACCATAAATCCTAAGACGAGCAGCATTCACAGAATTAGGATCGTGAGCATCAAACGCCTCCACTGCACCCAAAGAATCCGGTTGCCTACCGATATCAAAAGATAGTTTCTCCGTTTCTTCAAAAGAAAGCGACCGACCTATGGTTATCGTTGCTAAATCCAACCAAGGGGAAGTTTCTTCACTCCATTCTACTTCTTGGGTAAAAATCTTAGTTTTATCCCCTTGAATATCTTCATGCAAGCGTAATTGGAGATGATAGATAATAGGTTTTTGGGAAAGTTTCTCAACATATTCCTTGCGGAGATAATCAATAGGTCTGGTCTCATCAGGAAGGCGATTTTGCAACCAAGGTTTTTCCCAATCCTCTCCCGAGATTAACCCAGAATCTACTCCCCGGTCTTCAGGAAGAAGACGGTATTTAACATACCTAAGTTTGCCATCTTTAGCTTTAAAATAGTTGACTAACTTCGAGTGATAATACATCTGACTAAAAGAATCAGGAGCGCGTCGTAGAGTTTCAGCGAAAATATCTTTGAAGATTGGTTGACTTTCACAATAGACCTTGAGTCCTTTAGAACTGACAAGTTCACCCTCTTCTCTATCTCGTATAGATGCTAAAGTAAAATTCCAAAATTCGATGATGTCTCTAAATGTGCGAGGTCCTGTATTCATAATGATATCGAGTACGCTCTTTTCTGAGGGGTCGCTAAGTTTGAGAGAGGCACTGCGAAGGTCCATTGCTGCATCATCCTCAAATGTTACTGCACCATGGCGAATTTGTACGGAAAAAACTTTCTCCCCTTGCCAAAATTCGTGTTGGGGAAATTCCGGAGTATCGACCACTTTCAAGGTTCCAGCACCACCGACACCATATTTATGAGTTGCACGTCCCTTGTTTTTAAATGCTGCCAACATAAATAGTAACGAGGCAGAAATTAAGTAAAAAAAGAAGAGAATGGTGTTCCAAATTTTTTTCATTGATTGCTATATCCGTTCTCGTGTTTTCTCGATCTACAGGACTTACCTGAATTAAGTCAGAAGTCAGAAGTCAGAAGTTAGAAGTTATTTTTGTAACGGAGATTTGAGCTTCGCTCCAAAAATATTTCACCTTAAAACCCACATTCCGCACTTTAATTTGAATATTAAAAGTAGTATGTAAATCCGTAGCTTGGCAGGTATTTATACTATGCAAATCATCTCAATTTATTTTGATCGACTGGGTATATTAACCCAAATTCTTGCTCTTAAAGCAAATAATGAGGGCCATAAACCCGGTTTATTGGTTGGAGTTCGTAAGTCCCGGTCTAAATAGGGCTTGCTGATTAAATATCAAAGCATTGAATGATATGGATTTTAGCATTTTTTGGTCTAAAAAAGTGCCAGCTTTTCAGCTTTTTGAGCTGCATAAAGCTAGTATTTTGGGACGATTATGGCAGAAAAATCACTCTTACAATTTTTCCGACTACTTCCTCTATAATTCCCATTTCTCCTGTCTTCCCCTCCTGGGAGGGGCGAGGGGTGGGTTGTCTCCTGTCTCCTGTCTCCTCCCCCTACTAAAATACTTTTGAGCGCAAACCCTAAATATTGATACTCATCATAATCCATCCTAAAGGAATCCCTGGTTCGATGCGATCGCGATATTCCCAAAGCAGTTGTTTCAGATGAGGATGACCATACTCAATGACCGGATTATAATGAACATTTGCTAAAGTCCACATTAATTTCACTTGAGCATCATATCGCTCTTCAACTTTTTGAGGGTCATAGTTCGGATCGTCTTTATCCCACAGTCCGATAGAAGCATAGTCGATGTCTCCACCATCTTCATATTGTTTGTTATTAACCCAAGAATGAAAGAAAGTGCAGTGATAAAGAATATAAACGCAAAGCTGTTGCAAGTCCTCTTGGTTATTAATAGCTAATTTTTTCGGCTGCTTGAAAACGGAATGAGTAACTAAATCTTTAGACATCCCCTCAATTTCATTCCAATAGGTTTTAATTTCCTGCTGATTATTAGCAAAAAATTGGGAAACATATTTTTCGAGCAGTTCCCACATAGCAGAAGAAGCACGATCAAAATGATTATTATCAATAGGGTCGGGGAGAGCGCGCTCAACTGGCGACCAGTGATAATCCAACAGAGCAATTTCTTCTGCCAGAATCCCATCTACACCTGTTGCAGTCAAAACGGAGGCTTTGGGAATAAACCCCCGGTCGCCAATAATCATGGATGCTCCTTTCTTGTCAATATGAATTAATCCTTCAAAGTGAGGCAATAAGAGCTCGCGAATTGGATTCTTGATCACATTGCGATAAAATGCCATCGCATACTGGTCCATATTCATGTGAGTCCGTCCCAAATGAGACTGAATTTCCTGAAAAACGTATTCAGCGCTGCGAAAATAATATTTTGCCTTTTGCCACTTTGCTCCATCTGTGGGATAATAGGTAAAAGCTTGTTTTTTTAGATCATAGTCAATTGAGTGAACATGAAGAGCGCGATCGCGTAGTAAAAAACGAGCTTCAATATATTCAGGGAGGACTCCTCCTGGCTCAACTTCATAGCGTCCGGTTTTGTAATTAACCGCATATTGCCATTCCTTACCTTCAACAGGATTCAATTTTCCCGGATTAAACCCATTTAAACGCCGTTCTACAAAATATTCATCGCTGAACTTATCGTAACGCAGACGACTTAAGTTAGAAGGCATCCACTGCCTGAAGGAAGGACCAGTCATGCTGCGGACACCCAACTTTTTGGCCAATCCTGAAAATAATTGACACTTACCGAGGGGAAGTAAAGGCAAGGTGGGGAAAACCCGCAAACCAAGATGAGCTTCATATCTCGCGGTGGGTTCAACCTCTTCGGGCAAGGGCTGATTGGGGTCGAATCGGGGAAAGTCTTTTCCTGGTTTACCGTAGTATTTAAATCTTTCTTTTAGATTGCTGGATGATGGACTCATTATTTTTAATTACTTTTTATTGCTTTTTAGTAAAGTTTAACGAATCTACTATATACTTAGCAAAAACTGTTTTTTTTAACTAAGAACCTACACAAAATTTATTACTTGCTGTAATTTTCTGTAATTATTTTTTTCTGCTTACTAACTAGAGAAATACAGTCTGTTCAGGACAAAATTGTATGAATTTTTGTGAATTTTTCAATACAAATATAGCGCTACGCACTAGGGAATAGGCAATAGCAAACTGTCATTTCAGTTATCAGTTATCAGTTATCAGTACCTCTACAATAAGGAGGCAAGAAAATACGGAATTATCTTTTTTTATCCCCTTCAAAGGGGAAGCTGTAGACCACTATTTTTCGATAAAAGGGTTTTCGGTGCGGAATCCGTCAGGAAACAGGATTGAAAAATCTCCTAACCAATTCTTGTATTGCTATAGTTAATTATTTGAAAAATTTTATGCTTAAATATTTGTCATTGTGACGGTAATCTAATAATAGTCGAACTACTAAATGATCTATTATAGCAAACCATAAAACGGCTCCTATTAATGCTATAGCGCTGTGCGCAGGCAACAGCTCATCTGGCAACAGCTCATCTGGGGGAATAAAAGACCGATAATACAAGACTTTTAGCTATTGGACACCTCTTGTAATTTGTAAATATGCCAGCGCACATTGCTATATATGAAAAAAAACAAGAATAGCTAACTTATAAGCATTCAGCCGTCAGCTATCAGCCATCAGCTATTGCTTTTAATTTTAGATAAAAGCTTTACTAATTGAGTCAGAATTTATACTTATTATAAAAGCTGGCTGAAACAGTCTATATTTATTAAGACCCGCTTTTTTTACTGAGAGCTGACAGCTAATAGCTGAATGCTTACGCTAACCTAGTGCAGGATGGCAGAAATAACTAACCAGTTACAAAATCCTAAAACAATTACAGATCAAAAATGATTGACTTTTAAATGCATGACTTTTAACTTCCGGGTAGCGACACTAATCTCTGTTTTTCTTAACCATCATTAATCCCATCATCCATCTGAGATAACATTGTCTGTATTTCAATATTCGACTCCTCAACTTCCATTTCTATCGAATCAAAAGTTGGCTGTACAACGAAAGGTAAAGATGCTCCTATCAATCCTCTTTTAATCCTTTCTGGAGTCTCTGAAAATAAAACAAATAAAGGATAAATTTCCTCAGCTTCTTGAGAATAAATGTGTTTATAACCTTGAGGCATTACCCATTCATATTCCTTATCTAATAAAATCTGAGTTTGTCGCCAACGACTAAGTAGATCGGAAAAGTCTTCCTGGGGTCTATAAATAAAAATAAAAATTTCTGCTCCTGTCTTAACCTTCCACTCAGGGTCGCACATAAAAATTCCTAGATCGCAAGGCAAATTAACAGTTTTTCCTGACTCATTACCATGTTTTCGTAAACTAATAATAGGTAGAGGAATCACAATTAAACTATCTTCTGGACGACGCATACTGGGAAGCATTTCTAAGTATGGTCTATGTTGTTTAAGTAGTGCAATTGTTGCTTGTGAATTACTATATTCTGCTAGTAGTGCTTCGTAATCTGATTTTTTTATAACCATAATAATTTTAATTTTTTCTTATATTTAACTTATAATTTTCTACTATTTCAAATAGGGAATAGGGAGTAGGGAGTAGGGAACAATAGGAAAAAAATTTTCCTGTCTAAGGTTGATCATCAGCATAAGTCCTAACCAACTCGTTCTTTGCTATATAAAATTTGGATAGGAACAGGGAATACAACTTGTTAGGGACTAGCAAAAAAATAGACTACCAGCTAATCTATAGAGTAGAGATTGCTTCGGCTAGCTTAACTATTCCCGATTGAGGTTGAGTTTAATATCATCGCCTCGCAATGACAGCCACGAGCCTTTTTCTACACCAATAATTGGTACTTTATTAAGTTGCAAATCCCTTATAGCAGTCAAAGGAAAGGTTAGGACAGTTCAAAAGTTTAAAACTCAGACAACGTAATACTTTTCCTTCTTCCTTCTTCCTTCTTCCTTCTTCAATTCACTCTACAAATCTTCAAATACCTTAAACATAGGTAAATACATAGAAAGCAAAATCGCACCAACCATCGCACCAATAACAACAATCATTAAAGGTTCCAACATACTTGTCAAAGATTTTACGGCTTCCTCAACTTCTTGTTCATAAAAAGCTCCCACCTTCATCAACATCGCATCCAACTCACCAGTTTCCTCTCCAATAGCCATCATTTGAACTGCTAAAGAAGGAAAAACTTTCTTTTCTTGCAGAGCTAAACTAATCATTCCCCCACTTTGAATTTCTTGCCTTGCATACTCAACAGACTCAGCGATCGCCGCATTTCCTGCCACATTTCTCACAATTTCTAGAGACTTCAACATTGGTACACCGGAGCGAGTCAAAGTACCAAAAATCATACAAAAACGAGCCACTGCCGACTTCTCAATAATATCTCCAAAAATAGGAAGTTTCAGAAATATTTTGTCAAAAAATAGCCTACCTTGGTCTGTTTTATAAACCATTGTATAAACAACGTAAATAAAAATAATTGTGCCTATTGCCGTTACTTGAGGAATAGGAGGCCAAGTTCTACAAAAAGCACTAATACCTAACATAAAAACAGTAAAAGCAGGCAACTCAGTACCAATTTCTTCAAAAATTTTGGCAAAGGTTGGTAATAGAAAAGTCGTCATACCAAAAAATACTGCCAAAGCAATAAACATAACAGTTTTTGGATAAGACATAGCAGACTTAATTTCACTCAAAGTCTTAGCATTTTTCTCCAACATTACTGCCAAACGCTCAAGCACTTCATCAAGGACACCACCCACCTCTCCAGCAGCCACCATACTCAGAAATAATTCATCAAAACAAGCAGGATGTTTCCTCATTGCTTCTGACAATTCAGTGCCTTCTTCTACCTCTGCACTAATCATTTTTAGAGCATATTTAATCTTATAATTAGAGCTTTGTTCTTGTAATACTTTAAGACACCTGACCATCGGCACACCTGCATTAAACATCGCAGCAAATTGACGTGCAAAAACAGCTAAGTCCTTAACAGTAATCGTAGCAAGGGCGACGTTTAATTTTTCTTCAAATGCTTTTAATTGTTCCTCTAATCCACCTTTAGATTTTTTCCTGGCTAAATTGCTAGTCATAGTTTATTTTCCTCATTTTTTTAATCTTTAATAAACAACTATTTGCTTAGGTGGCGTGATTTTAAATTGCTTTTGAAAAAGTTTTTAATTATCATTAGCTTTACTCTGTTTCCAAATCAGACCTTAAGCGAAAAAACCTCTTTGATCAAAATAATTGGGTCGCGCAACCCTGCCTTTTAAGGCGAAATGTTTTCGGAGGCTTACTCAAATCCCCTACTTCCCCTCCTGGGAGGGGTTAGGGGTGGGTTAACTTCTGACTTCTGACTTCGTTAACTATCACCTACCACCTCTCAAGAAGTTTGTTTTTCATACGATTGTCAAAAGTACTTTACTCAGTAGAATGGAGAAAGGAAGATTGTATGAAGTTCTTCTAATACTCCTCACTCCTCTACTACCGACAACCGATCGCCCAATAATATCTAACGACGAGCCTTAGTTTTTTCTCCCTTCACTTTAGGTTCTGGACCAATCAAAGCTTCTAACTCATCTGGCTTTACCGCTTTAGCCATCACATTAGCCCAAGTAGCCTTTCCTTCTTTATATAAATCGGCAAGAGACATTTCCATAGTCTGCATACCCAACTTTTTACCCATCTGAATTTGAGAATAAAGTTGAGCATTTTTAGATTCCCGAATTAAGTTAGCGATCGCCGGAGTATTAATCAAAATTTCCTGAGCAACACAGAGACCCCCACCAACTTTTTTCACCAAGTTTTGACTACAAATACAAACAATAGAATTAGCCAACTGCGACCTAATTTGAGGTTGTTGTTCTGGAGGAAAAACATCTAACATCCGGTCTACCGTACTAGAAGCAGAATTAGTGTGTAAAGTCCCAAATACCAAGTGACCTGTTTCTGCTGCGGTACTAGCCAAAGCAATAGTTTCCAGGTCTCGCATTTCTCCCACCAGAATAATATCCGGGTCTTGACGAAGTGCCCCTTTCAGAGCATTAGAAAAACTTTTTGTATCTTCTCCCTTTTGCCGTTGATGAAACAAACTCTTAACGTTAGGAAAAACATATTCTATAGGGTCTTCAACAGTGAGAATATGTTCAGAACGGGTACGGTTAATCAAATCTAGCAAAGCCGCCATAGTAGTTGTTTTTCCAGATCCAGTCGGCCCTGTCACTAGAAAAAGTCCCCTTGGTCGCTCAGTCATCTCCCGTAAAATCATCGGGAATCCAAGCTTATCAATATTAGGAATTTGAGAAGCCAAAGCACGCATACAAGCTGCCCAACTACCTCTCTCCCGATAAACATTTAAACGGAAACGAGCCAACCCCTTAACACCATAAGCACTGTCAAGTTCCCAATTTTGCTCCAAATGCTTACGCTGCATATTGTTGAGCATTTGGAAAATCAGATTTTGCACTTCCAGTGGGTCAAGATTTTCTCCAAACTGTGGCTGAGGCATAAGTTGGCCAGTAATTCTAAAAAAAATAGGAGCGCGAGCTTGGATATGTATATCTGAACCGCCCTGCTCTACAAGGGACTCCAACACATCTTCAATCATAAAAGACATAATTTCAATCTCCCGAAAAACGTTGCATTTGCTATACTTAAAAAGTTAATTACTCCTCAACTACTCAAAGCGGGGTGTCATACAATATGGACAATATCGCCATTCTGCCTCTAATTCAGCATTACAAGACTTACAAACTAGATTCTGTTTAGCTTGGCGCTTCATTTCTGCCTCCAGACCAGAGTCAGTAAATGTTACCCGCTCTACCTCTTCAAAAGTGGTATAACCTTGTCGCACCAAATCCAAGCTATACTGCAATAAAGTAGTCATTCCTTCTTCAACTGCTACTTCCTTAATTTGCTCTGTAGGTGCTCTTTGAGTAATTAGAGTTTGTAGTCGCTCTGTAGACTTCATAAATTCATAAACACCTACACGACCTTTGTAACCTAGACCACCACATTTTTTACAAAGTTCGTCCCTTTCTGCCAATACCCTGCGGTCTTCAACTGGTATAGTATTTGCTCTGTAGAAAGTATAATCCTGCTCCTGAGAAGGAACTAAACCATAGCGAGTCAACTCCTTAGGTTCAGGAGTATAGGGAATTCGACATTCACTACAAACCCTACGCATTAGACGTTGTGCCAAAACACCTAACAAAGCAGCAGAGACCATAAAAGATTCAACTCCCATCTCATCAAGTCGAGCGATCGCCCCTGCTGCATCATTAGTATGTAGGGTTGTTAAAACTAAGTGTCCAGTTAATGCTGCCTCAATAGCCGTTTTTGCTGTTTCCTTATCCCGTGTTTCACCCACCAGTAGGACATCAGGGTCTTGTCGTAGAAATGCCCGGAGGATATTAGCAAAAGTTAAGTCTTTTTCTCGAATCACTTGACACTGAGTAATCCCAGGTAAAGCATATTCAATGGGGTCTTCTGCAGTACTTATATTAATCCCCGGATCGTTTCGTTCTGCCAAGACAGAATATAGAGAAGTAGACTTACCAGAACCTGTTGGCCCCGTCACCAGAATTAATCCAAATGGACGACTAGCAGTTTCCCTCACTAAAGCCAAAGTATCCTGGTCTGTAATTAACTTATCCAACCCTAGTTGGGTACTAGAGCTGTCCAAAATCCGTAAAACAATCTTTTCACCATAGCGACTAGGTAAACTATTTACCCTAAAGTCAATAGTACGTCCCTTAAATACTTTACGAATACGACCATCTTGAGCTTGCCGTCGTTCAGCAATGTCTAAGTTAGCAATAATTTTGAAGCGGGAAGTAATAGCTGGGATAACTTTTTTCGGAAACCGAAAATATTCTTGCAATACCCCATCTTTACGCATCCGAATTCTGATAAATTCCTCTTGGGGTTCCACATGAATATCTGATACTCCCTCAGTCAGAGCTTTCACTAAAATTACATTAACAGCCTTAATTACAGGAGCATCTTCAGCTTCAGAGATGCTTTGTGCTATGTCCTCTACCGCATTCTCATCTTCAGCTTCTTCTAATTGCTGAGTCTCAAAAAATCCTGACTCCAGCTCTAACTCTTTTTCTTCTGCCTTTTTCGCAGCAACAGCGTCCTTTTTCGTTTGCTCGTCTAAGTAGTAGTTAATTAGGTGTTGATAATCTTCTGGAGTAATGACCAGACGCTGTAAAGTTAATCCACGATGTCTGAGAATTTTATTTTTCAGTTCATCTAAAGCTTGGAGGTTATCAGGGTCGGCCATTGCTACCATCACAAAGGGTTGCTGTTTTTCATGTTCATTCAGCAAATTTGACGGCAGTGAATCTCCAGCAAACTTCTCTAATTCCTCAACGAATGTACCTTGTGAACCAATTCTTTGAGTCAAAACTTTTAACATTTGGTTTTTATCTATTTTGCCAGCTCGGACTAACTGATTTGCCAAATGAGTTTCGTGGCTAAATAGTGGTATAATTCGGTTACGACGACAAGTTTCTATCGGAATTACTGTGTCAATGAGATAACATACTTGTTGTGGTGGAATTTGAGTTATTTCTGGGTCAAAGGCAGCTACACCATAGAAAATCATTAGTTCAAATAGCTGCTGCTTTTTGTAATGCCTCAGTAATTCTGGAGGTAAAGCTTGTCCTGTTAGAGCTTGGAGCAGATCTGTCAAAGATTTACCGGTTTTACGGCTTTCAACTTGACATTTTTGGAATTGTTCAATGTTGACATAGCCTGCTTGAACCAGTTTATTCCCAAAAGGAGAAAGATTGCTAAGGGCAACTATAGCGGTGCGTGAATTCCGTGAAGAGGTTTGGGCCATGGCTGATAAATTAAATTCTCCTGAATCTAAGTATTCCCTAAGTTTTTGATGAAATTTACACCAGCTTAACAAGTCGTTAACTTAGTTTACTGATTAAGTATTTCCTGTTTCCTGGTTTAATATTATTTCTGGTGAGTATTTGAATAGCTTTAGTTAAGTTAATCTAGGGATAGTCTACAATTATACAAAACTCCTAAATTAGAATTAAGGCCAGTAATTACCATGTTACTGTAAAAACCCTAGCAATTTAATTCACATAGCATAGAAATACTTTCTCTTTTGTTTGATATAGCAGCTACAATCAGCTATAGCCAGTAAAAATATCGACCAGAAAAATGTTTTGGTTAATATAAAATAATTCGGTATAATCTAAAACTAGAGTCAAGAAATCTCCAGGGACACAATGTTTACGAAAAACATCAGGCCATAGAACTAGGAAAGCCTATTATTTATTGTTGAGGTCTCAGGAACTACTTCAGAGTGACTGAGATAGTATTGCAATCTATGTTAATTTTAAAGAATATCCTAACTATTATATAATAGACTAATGTTAATGGTTGACCAGTTCAACAACCTTAACCTTTTCTAGTTTAAAATCTGTAAAAGAGTCTTTGTCTTTAGTATAAGTAAGTTTTTTTAAGAGTGATAACCATAATTTTATTTGTGACATAGACTTAATTAGTAATATTAGCAATTTTTTAGTAAAGAAATTGGTTAGGTATTTTGCTAAAAAATTAAGTACCCTATAATTTCTATAAACCACTATACTTGCTAATATTAAGCTTATAAGCTTGGCGCTAAAAACCTGATAACTAATAAGTTTAAAGGTGGTAATAATTATATAGCCCAGTTAAAAATCAGTGTTTCCATAGTGCTTTTTATTCTGAATAAATCAGAGGAAAAAAGCAAAATTAAAAGCAGTAACAACCGTCAGTATCCAGGAGAAAATTAAATGGTAGGAGAGATACCATCAGCAGAAACAACAAATCAAGAAATACATGAAAATATGGAAGTGGTTGAGGCAAACGCAGAATTAGACTCATCTCAAAAACTTGAAAATATTGAGGAAGTATCTGAAGATAATGGTTCTGTAAATACAGACCAACAAAACTTCGAGCAAATGTCACAGAATATAGTCCTTTTAAAAGAGGCAAATGAATCTCTGCAAACTCAGGTAGAAACTACCAAAGTTCAGCTAGAAGAGAAAGATATTCAATACAAAAGACTAGCCGCAGACTTTGAGAACTTCCGTAAACGTACACAAAAAGAAAAAGAAGAACTGGATGTACAAGTCAAGTGCTCGACAATCATCGAATTATTACCAGTAATTGACAATTTTGACCGTGCTCGTTCTCAAATTAAACCAGCTAATGATGGAGAAATGAATATCCACAAGAGCTATCAGACTGTCTATAAGCAAATGGTAGATACTCTCAAACGACTGGGAGTTTCTCCTATGCGTCCAGAAGGTCAAGAGTTTGACCCAAATCTACATGAGGCAGTAATGCGAGAAGCAACAACAGAATATCCAGAAGGAACTGTGACAGAAGAGTTAGTGCGGGGATATACTCTCGGAGATCGTGTCCTCCGACACGCCATGGTAAAAGTAGCCACAGCTCCAGAACCTGTAGAATCTACAGAAGAAACTCAAACTGATCCAGAAGGTTAAAGGTAAAAAATGGCAGTCCGAAAGTTCCCAGAAGATTTATCCCCTGGTAGAATAACTACACGCTGGAGAAATCCCGGTTTCAACGTCTGGTATAATTGTTGAATGCGATTAAGAATAAGGTTTGTCGCCATGACCTTTAGCTGTTTGGAGTTAAACTCCGGTAGATAGGAGACGGGAATGATATTTCCTAGGAAAGCTGTTAGCTCCGCATTTGACACCGAAAAGTAAGAAGGCAGCTAAAGCAGCGATTTATTGCTCCAGCATTTTGAGTAAAACCACTCTCAAAGCTAAAAAAAAAAGTAACCTCACAGCTAGATTTTGATCTATGCCGAGGAGTCTAGGAGTCTGTTGACAGGTTTCAACCATAAGCGGGTTTATCCCTCTATGCGGTAGCCAAACCACAAAATCCAGGGTGTTTCAACCCCTGGATATGTTAAAACACTTCCATATTTTTGTTTAATCACCACACTTAGTAAGTTGTATTCACACTATTCAAAATTAGCTAAAAGAAAATACAAGTGTAAAAATTTCAATCTAAAATCTTACCGAGATTACTTGATTTGTTCTGAATACAACTTTACTAAAAAAACTCAAAATATTTTTGACTATTTAAGAACGCCGAAGCACTATGGGAAAAGTCATTGGCATTGATTTAGGGACAACTAATAGTTGTGTGGCCGTCTTAGAAGGGGGCAAACCAATTGTAATTTCCAACTCAGAAGGTGGGCGTACAACACCAAGTATTGTGGGATTTGCGAAAGGGAACGAACGCTTAATTGGCCAACTAGCAAAGAGACAATCAGTAAACAATGCAGTAAATACAGTTTACAGTATCAAAAGGTTTATTGGCAGAAGATGGGACGATACAGAAGAAGAGCGCTCCCGAGTTCCATATACCTGTATTAAGGGTAAAGATGATACTGTAAATATCCAGATACGAGGCAAGAATTATACAGCTCAAGAAATTTCAGCAATGATTCTGCAAAAAATGAAGCAGGATGCTGAAAAATATTTAGGAGAATCTGTTACTCAAGCAGTAATCACAGTACCCGCTTACTTTACAGATGCACAAAGACAAGCAACTAAAGATGCAGGAACAATTGCTGGTCTGGAAGTGCTGCGAATTATCAATGAACCAACTGCTGCTTCTTTATCTTATGGCTTAGATAAGCAAGACCAAGACCAGACCATTTTGGTATTTGACCTTGGTGGTGGGACTTTTGATGTTTCGATTTTACAGTTAGGAGATGGCGTATTTGAAGTTAAGGCAACTTCCGGTAACAACCATCTAGGAGGAGATGATTTTGATAATTATTTAGTCCGTTGGTTGGTAGAAGAGTTTATAGACCGGGAAGGCACAGACTTATCGGCAGATAGAATGGCGCTACAAAGACTCCGAGAGGCAGCAGAAAAGGCAAAAATAGAACTATCTTCTGCCCAGATTACCAATATAAATTTACCATTTATCACTGCTGACGAAACAGGGCCAAAACACTTGGAGACCCAATTAACTCGTGCTCAATTTGAAAAATTAATACAAAATCTTACTAAAAGTACGATTAAACCAGTAGAACAAGCTCTGAAAGATGCTGGTATAACACCAGAAAAGATAGACAAAATTATTCTGGTGGGAGGGTCTACTAGAATACCAGCAGTTCAGGCAGCAATAAGTAATTATTTTAACATTCAAACTCCTGATACTTCCGTTAATCCCGATGAAGCTGTGGCATCGGGAGCAGCAATTCAAGCTGGTATTTTAGGTGGTGAAGTTAAAGACCTTTTGCTATTAGATGTGATTCCTTTATCCCTGGGGTTAGAAACTTTAGGGGGAATATATACCAAGGTAATAGAAAGGAATACTACAATTCCTACCAGTCGCTCTCAGATGTATTCTACTGCCGTGGATGGACAAACTTCTGTAGAAATTCATGTCCTTCAAGGGGATCGGGCAATGGTTAAAGATAATAAAAGTTTAGGTAAGTTTTTACTCAAAGGAATTCCTCCAGCTCCTAGAGGTATACCTCAAATAGAAGTTAACTTTGATATTGATGCTAATGGAATTCTGAAAGTTAAGGCCTTAGATATAGGAACGGGTAGAGAACAAAGTATTGAAATTAGTAATACAGGTGGTTTGAATGAAGCAGAAATTAAACGAATGCAACAAGAAGCAGAAATTTATGCGCAACAAGATATTCAACAACAAAAATTAGCAGAATTGAGAAATCAGGCAGATACTCTTCTATACAATTACGAAGCAACTATCAAAGAACATGGTGATTTTATTGATGAACAGTTAGCAACAGAACTTGAAGAAAGCTATGAACATTTCAAGCAAGTTCTCATTAACTCAAGAACTGAAAATAATTATGACCAGTTAAATCAGCACATTGAAGAATTCAGGCAAAAGCTTTTTGCTTTAGGTGAAACTTTATACGACCGAAGTGGCGGTGAAAAGATAGATTCACTAGAAAAAGAGAAGATTACTCAGCTTCCTCTAGATTCAGAAACTTCAGAAGAAGAAACTTTAGAGCAAGAAACTAATACACCAATTGATAGTAACCCAACTAAAAATGAGGCAACTTCAGTTAAGGCTGAAGAATCAACTGAAGAACCTGAAAGTGAATTTGGAAAAAATCCATTCCTTTGACACTCGCCCGTTAAATCGAAGATTATAAGGGGCGATTCTTGGCTCAAAGACACTTAACTAGATTAACCAAATTACTCTGATTGATCCCCATAAGTACGTCTCCCCAAGCATTTTAATTACGGTATGCCCTACCGCTATCAATCCACTATTGTAACCACCCTCGTTGGTGGCTTACCATTACCGATATAATTCTTTACAATATAGAAAGTTTTAATGGTCTCGATATTTGAGGAGAGTAGAGAGCTTGACTTTTAGCACCATCTATGATATAAACTTAATACCCACTTATCCCTGATATTTGAGAAATGTTAAGAAAGATGTGGATGGGTAAAGCATAGTTTGGCAGTGAGGTATTAAACCAGTCACTGAAAATATAATGTAGTAACTAGGTGGAGTAAGATTTTTATTAACAAAAAAGTCTATGTTAGAGTGGTAGAATGTGCATAAATATATTGGTAAATTTAAGACCGGATAATATGATCGCCCGATATTTTTAACCTTTGGTCGCAAAAAGTCCCGCGCTATTGTAATAGAATGGCCGTTAAATTGGTAATTTACTTGGAGTTGTATGGGGATGCGAGTGAAATTTTAGATATAATAAATTAGTACTTGCAGCGAACTATAGCTGTCAAGGTGAAAACCAAGCATATAAATAAATAAAAATTTAGCCTGTGGACCCTGTGTAAGACCAAGAAAGTTTTCAGACCATGGAGGCATTGGCGGTTGAAGCAGCATATCTGACACTATCTAGCGACAGCTTTGGTGTTGGGTACTTCAAAGATAAAAGTTATAGGACTTACCCATGAACGCTATTGGTAGGGTGTGTTAGCACGAGTGTAACTGAGCAATACCCCTTATGTAGTGCCTTTGCGTAAGTACTGAGTTAAACAATACACATATTAACACTAATTCTAGGCAATCAGCTCTATGGCCAGCGATTATTATGAAATTCTAGGTGTTTCTCGTACAGCAGACAAAGAGGAACTAAAGCGTGCTTACCGTCGCTTGGCTCGTAAGTACCACCCAGACGTGAACAAAGAGCCAGGAGCAGAAGAACGCTTTAAAGAAATAAATCGTGCTTACGAAGTTCTCTCAGACCCAGAAATAAAAGCTCGTTACGACCGCTTTGGGGAAGCAGGAGTATCAGGAGCAGGAGCGCAAGGTTTCTCCACAGATTTTTCAGACAGTTTCGCTGATATATTTGAAAGCTTTTTCAGTGGATTTTCTGGAGGAATGGGGACACAAGGGCGTAGGCGTACAGGTCCAGTTAGAGGTGATGACCTACGCATAGACCTGAATCTGGATTTCCACGAAGCTGTATTTGGTGGGGATAAAGAACTAACCATCAAACATTTAGAGGTCTGTGAAACTTGCAACGGTTCGGGTGCCAAACCAGGTACAAAACCCAAAACTTGTTCTACTTGTGGGGGAAGTGGTCAAGTACGCCGGGCAACAAGGACTCCTTTCGGTAGTTTTACTCAAGTTTCGGTTTGTCCTTCCTGTAATGGTACTGGGCAAATAATAGAAGAAAAGTGCCCAACCTGTGGTGGACGTGGGCAAAATGAGGTTACAAAAAAAATAAAGATTACTATCCCAGGAGGGGTAGACAATGGTACTCAGTTACGAGTATCTAAAGAAGGAGATGCAGGTAAGATGGGTGGACCACCTGGAGACTTGTATGTTTTCTTGGGGGTCAAAAAAGACTCAGAGTTTAGAAGAGATGGAATTAATATTCTATCTGAAATAAAAATTAGTTATTTACAAGCAATTTTGGGCTGTAGTCTGGAGATAAATACAGTTGATGGCAAAGCAGAATTAATAATTCCAGCAGGTACTCAACCAAATACTGTTCTAACTTTAGAAGATAAAGGAGTACCGAAATTGGGTAATCCGGTAAGCCGTGGTGACCATCTCATTACAATAGTAATAGATATTCCCACAAAAATTACTACAGAAGAACGTGAGTTGCTGGAAAAACTGGCAAGCATTAAGGGCGATCGTATAGGAAAAGGTGGCATAGAAGGGTTTTTAGGAAACTTATTTCACCAAAAATGATCAAGAAAGGGAATAAACAAAGGCAGAAGGCAGATAGCAGAGGGCAGAAGGAACAATTGGTTAGGGTTTTATACCTCAACCAATTGTAGACACCGTGTAGACCGTGGGGTTTTATACCCTTGTTCCCTTCGGTCACTGCCAGAGGACAGGATTCAACAATTAATAATTAATAATTAATAATTAATAATTAACAATTACCTCTCCTTGAAAAGAAGAGGATTGACTCAAAGGAAAATTTTTTCTCATTTCTCCTTTAAAGGAGAGGATTTTTACCTTAATTATTCGGTTAGAATTCCCTTCTGCCTCTTGCCCTCTGTCTTTCCTGATAATAATTGATTGCAACTATACTATTAAAAATTAAAAGATTGGAGAGACAATATTAAATTATGGATTCTCAACCTCAAGTTCAGCAGCAAAAAATACCAGATGCCCAAATAGATTTGCGAGGTACTCCCTGTCCAATTAATTTTGTCAAGACAAAACTACACCTAGAAAAAATGATGCCTGGAGAAATTTTGGAAGTTTGGCTAGACCAAGGAGAACCAATAGAGCAAGTACCTGATAGTTTGATGATAGAAGGTTATCAAATAGAAGAAATAAGCGATCGCTCTGAATATTTTATCCTGAAGGTACGTCGTCCGGAAACGGTTGCATGAGTTGTTCAGAAGAGGGTGATATCTTAGAAGCAAATAAGGATTTGGTAGGGACAGTTGTAGCAGTCCAAGCAAATTTTTACCAAGTTAAGCTCGATACAAAAAATGATTTGGTAAAAAAAACAACAGAAAATTTTACCCAACTCCTGTGTACCCGCAGATCGCGATTGAAGAAAATAGGCCAGAAAGTAATGGTCGGCGATCGCGTGGTGATAGAAGATCCTGACTGGGCAGGTGGACGAGGAGCTGTTGCTGAGGTTTTGCCAAGAACAACAGAACTAGACCGTCCTCCTGTAGCTAATGCAAACCAGGTAATGTTAGTGTTTGCTATGGCAGAACCAGATTTAGACCCTATTGCTTTAACAAGATTTTTAGTAAAGGCAGAGTCAACAGGTTTAGAGGTATGTTTATGTTTGAATAAGTGCGATCTTGTCACACCAGAGCAAATAAAGAAATGGCGCAATAAAATTTCTCAGTGGGGTTACAATCCATTCTTTATTAGTGTGGAAACATATGCAGGTTTGGGGATAGCAAAAGATAATTCGGTTTCTCTGTGGGAAAAACTGAAAAATAAAATTACCGTAATTTCTGGTCCTTCTGGAGTTGGGAAGTCAAGTTTAATTAACTATTTGATTCCTCATGTTAATTTAAGAGTAGCTGCAGTATCAGGAAAGTTGTCACGGGGACGACATACTACTCGTCACGTTGAATTATTTGAGCTACCGACTGGGGGTTTATTGGCAGATACGCCTGGTTTTAATCAACCACAGTTAGAGTGCGAACCTTTGGAGTTAGGGTATTTGTTTCCAGAAGTGCGACAGTATTTAACAGCAGGAAGTTGTCAATTTAGTGACTGTTTGCATTGGGATGAACCTAACTGTGTAGTCAGGGGTGATTGGGATAGGTATGAATATTATTTGATGTTTTTGGAGGAGGCGATCGCGCATCAAGAAGCTTTGCAACAAAAACCTGATGTTGAGTCAAACTGGAAGGCAAAAATAAAGTCAGGTGGCGAACAAAAGTTGGAACCGAAGTTAGTTAGTAAAAAGTATCGCCGTTCTTCGAGAAGATTACAGCATCAGCAGTTACAAGATTTGTGCGAAGAATTCGATGAATTTTAGTAGCTTTGTAGGTTGGGTTGAACTTGGGAAACGCAACATCAATCTTAGGAATTCAATCTCACATCAATATGAGGAATGTTAGCGCAGTTTATGTGTAGAATAAACCCAGCATCAATCTCAGGAATAAAATCCCACATCAATATATTTTTGTTGGGTTGCGCGTTGGCGGAGCCTAGCGGCAGCTATATCGCTTAACCCAACCTACAGTATTATAATTAATGGCGTTGGTAAATTAGGGTATAATGTTTTCCAAAACCTTATAGGTGAACTTGAATGCAATGTCCTGAATGCCAATCAACTCACGTTAACAAAAATGGAAAAAACAAAGGAAAACAGAATTACATCTGTGTTGATTGTCGAAGACAGTTTTTAGACTGTTATCAAACACAAAGAAGCTCCAAAAGATGAGCTAAAACATGAATATCTAACTATGTACGTTAATGGTATGGGTTTGTAGGTTATATCATGTCCGGATAATTAGTTATAAAAAAAAGTTTCTCTTTACTTCTTCTTTCTTCCCTCCTGAATCCTGAATCCTGACTCCTGACTCCTTCGTCGTTTATTTAACTGTTCAACCGGACATGATATTACTCTAAGTCTGAAATTATGCTGGGAGATGAGAGTGAAATTATTAATTCACGCTTCTTAAATTCAGAGATATTCCTGTACCATTCACTCAAAAACTTCTAACTGTTTAGCGCACGCATTCTTTCCTCATCATACCTTCATTTACCAACGCCGTATTTCGGCGTTGGTAAATTACAGGATGAAATTTGTAGGGGCAATCCCCCAATGATTAACTGAGGTGGGTTACAGAGCGCTACCCCAAAATATAAATCATCCCATCAATTACCAACGCTGAATAATATACAATCACTGGCTAATAATCGCTCAAAACATTATTGAATCCTAATAATTACTTAATCATTGAAATCTTGCATAACTATAGAATTTTTTTTCAAAATTGTATAATATCATCAAAAATTACTTCACTTTTGACCAAAACATTATACTGGCTGTGTAATCGGAATTTCCATGACAAACTCTGCTCCCTCATCAGGGGTAGAAATACAACTCAACTTTCCCTTGTGTTTTTCCACAATAATTTGATAACTAATAGACAAACCTAAACCAGTACCTTTCCCTGCCGGTTTAGTAGTAAAAAATCGCTCAAATAAATGCTTCTTAACTTCCTCATCCATACCTAAACCATTATCTATAATCTTCACTATAACTTTGTCTGATATAGCTTCTGTTTTAATTTTAATAGTAGGAGTTTTATCTTGGCAATTATCATTTTCAAAAGCCTCTTCTAAAGCATCAATAGCATTACCAATTAAATTCATAAATACCTGATTTATCATACCAACATAACATTCTACTAAAGGCAATTCTCCATACTCCTTATGAACTTTAATTTCAGGTTTTTTTCCACGCCCTTTAAAACGATTTTGGAGAATTACTAAAGTACCATTAATACCATCATGAAAACTCATCAGAGTTTTTTTCACGTCATCTTTACGAGAGAAATTACGCAGAGAACTCACAATATCACTAATTCTTTCTGTCCCTATTTGCATTGCTGATATTACCTTGGGCAAATCATGCCTCATAAAATCTAGATCTATCTCCTCAAATTCTTGTTTAATGTAATCTGGTGGATCGGAACAATATTCTTCATAAAGATTTAGTAAATTCATCATGTCTTGAACATAATGATTCAAATGGACTATATTTCCATAAACAGAAGTTATAGGATTCTTAATTTCGTGAGCAATTCCTGCTATTAATTCACCCAAGCTAGACATCTTTTCACTATTAGTTAAAGTCGTCTCCGCTTCATTCAGTTCTTGCAAAGTATTTTCTAATTTTCGCTTTTGTTTTCTTAACTCATTTCGAGATTGCTTTAGTGCTGCTTCTGCATTTTTACTCTCAGTAATATCTGTAATAAAACCTTCTAAAGCTATTAATTTTCCTGACTCCGAAAATACTCCTATTCCCTGTTCCCAAACCCATTTAATTTTTCCAGTTTTAGTAGTAATTCGATAAACTACTTGATAATGCTTATTTTCCTGTACAGCAAACCGTATAGCATTCCATAAACGTTGTCGATCTTCTCGATGAATTAATTGTGATAAAAATATTTTCTGTGAACCAAAAAAATCTTTGACTCGGTAACCAGTTAATGAATAGCAACCTTCACTTACAAATTCCACACTTCGATGTAGATCGTTGCAAAAACGATAGGCCATGCCTGGCAAATTACTCACTAAAGTAGCTAATTTTCTTTGACTTTCATATAAAGCTTTTTCTGCATGTTTGCGTTCAGTAATATCTGTAATAACTGTTAACAAACAAAGTTCATTACCAATATCAATAATCTCTGCAGACAACAACCATACTCTAATTGCACCAGATTTAACTCTGAACTCGTATTCCTGATTTTTCACAACTCCTTGCTGTTGTAAGTTCTGTATAAATTCAGTTCTTGCTTCTGGATATACCCATATTTTCAACTCTTGTGCAGTCAAACCGATTATTTCTTCACGGCAATAACCCATTATCTTCAAAAAACCATCATTTACTTCGATAAACCGCCCATTCTCAAAAGTAGTAATACTGATCGGGTTGGGACTACAACGAAATGCTTTTGAGAACTTTTCCTCCGATAATCGTAACTTTGCTTCTACTTGTTGACGTTCAGATATCTCTTTCTGTAATCGCTCAACTACTTCCTGTAGTTCAATTGTTCGTTTTTCTACCCGCTTTTCTAACTCCTCATTTGCCTGCTTTAGTGTTTTTTCTTTTAACACCCGATTGCTAATATCTAAAACTACTGCTTGCCAACCATCTCTACCATCAAACTTCATAGAAGTTAAGAAAACTTCTGCCGGAAATTCAGAACCATCTAAACGTTTATATCGCCAATTAAAACGACTTATGCCTCTGTGTAATGCTATTTCTAAATAACGTTGAAATTTCGTACTTGAATTTTCTTTTCCAGGCTGTTTTAGAGGGCTGAATTGCCAAGGAAGTTTTCCACACAAATCTGATTTATTACTACAGCAAAATAATTTTAAGGCAGCAGAGTTACAATCAATAAAGCCTAGTTCATTTATGAATAAAACCGCATCTTGAGTAGATTCATATAAATCGCGAAACTTTTTTTCTGAAGCTTGTATAGTAGCAATTAATCCTGTTTGGATAGCTCTAGCTTGTTTACTTTCAGTAATATCTCTTGTTACTTGAGAAAAACCCCGTAATTGTTCGTTATTATCATACAAAGCTGTGGTAATTACACTAGTCCATAATTGCGTTTTATCTTGCCTAAAACAGATATTTTCTCTCACAAATTTACCTTTTTCTTGAGCAATTTTTAATTCTTTCTCTGGTAGGTGATTTTTAATATCTTTTTGAGTATAAAAAGTCGATAAATGTCTACCAATAACTTGCTCGGATTGATATTTATAAATACGCTCTGCTCCAGAATTCCAGCTAACTATATATCCGTCAGCATCCAACATAAATAAGGCATAATCTTGAACACTTTCTATTAATAATCTTTGTCTTTCTTCGTTTTCTTGCAAAGCAACTTCTGTCTGTTTACGTCTGGTAATATCTTCAACAAATCCTTCATAATATAAAAAATTTTTCTGGCGATCACGAACTACCCAGGCATTTTCAGCAATCCAAATTATTGTACCATCTCTGCGATAAATCTGGGATTCAAATTCGGAAACTTCTCCTTTTTCTCGTAAAATATCAACAAATTCGTCACGTCGCTGAGAATCTACATAAAGTTGATTTTTAATATCTGCCAATGCAGCAATCATTTCTGTAGAAGAGTCATAACCATAGATGCGAGCTAGTGTAGCATTAGCACTAATGTAGGTTCCTTCAAGTGTTGTTTGGTAAATTCCTACAACTTTATTCTCAAATATACTGTGATATTTATCTTCCATTTGCTGTAATGTCTCTTGGCTTTTCTGAAGATTAATCATTCAAATTTCCCGTTCCAGATTGATAATTGTATGTAACTATTTTTACCTACTGAAGAAGTTTATTATTGAATTAATGTACCCTTTTAGTTATTATATATCTTGACATATTTATAACTTTTTGGCTTAAATATGCGACCATTATCTTAAAAATAAAATTACTGTAGAGAAAGTTGGAAATAAATGTATTTGACTTTTGACTTTTTTTTGTAGACTTATGCTTGATTGTGGAAAATATTCTTTTCAAAGATACATATACAAGATAAACATAAGATAATTAGATAGTGGAAAAATGTATATTTACTTTTAGATATGACTGGTTCTATTGCTCAAAACCAACAAGGTATATCAATGATTAACTCTTCTACTAATGAATGGCCGAGTTTATTACAGCAGTTACTTGATGGCCAATCTTTATCTTCATCTCAAGCATCGAATTTAATGCAAGGATGGCTGCAAGAAGAAATTCCACCTGTTCTATCAGGAGCAATTTTAGCTGCCCTGCAAGCTAAAGGTGTATCTGCAGAAGAATTAGCAGGTATGGCAAAAGTATTACAGTCTTTATCCTTAACAAAAGAAGATGGCGATCGCTCTACTCCCATCACCAACTCCAAATATCCAGTTATTGATACTTGCGGTACTGGTGGAGACGGAGCTTCAACATTCAATATTTCTACTGCGGTTGCCTTTGTCGTAGCTGCGGCCGGAGTGCCAGTAGCTAAACATGGAAACCGTTCTGCTTCTGGTAAAGTTGGTTCTGCTGATGTATTGGAAGCATTGGGAATACGTTTGAGCGCTCCCACGGAAAAAGTAATATCCGCAGTATCTGAGGTGGGAGTAACTTTCTTGTTTGCACCAGGTTGGCATCCCGCAATGAAATCTGTAGTTCCTCTACGTCGTACTTTAAAAGTACGAACTGTATTTAATCTTTTAGGTCCTTTAGTTAACCCTTTGCGTCCTCAAGGTCAAGTCATCGGAGTATTTAATTCTAACTTAGTAGAAACTATAGCTCAAGCTTTAGGAATATTGGAGTTAAAATCGGCGATCGTTCTCCACGGTAGAGAAAAACTAGATGAAGCTGGTTTGGGCGATATTACCGACTTAGCTATTTTATCTAATGGAGAGGTACGAATGACAACCGTTAACCCCCAAGATTTAGGATTAAATTTGGCTCCCATAAGTGCCTTACAGGGTGGGGAGGTAGAAAAAAATGCTGAAATTTTACAGAATGTTCTCCAAGGTAAGGGGACTTCTGCACAGACAGATGTAGTCGCTTTGAATAGTTCTCTGGCACTACAGGTAGCAGGTGTTGTACCACTAGAAGCTCATGCAGAAGGTATTGCTAAAGCTAAAGATATTCTCGAGAGTGGAGCAGCTTGGTTGAAATTAGAGCAGTTAGTTAAATTCTTATAAATCTGCAAAAACTTCTCCATCCGAAAAGCGTAGAAACCGGGTTGATTTTAAATACTTACCATACTAATATTTACCAGCCACAAACCAGGTTTCTACACTTAAAAAAAATCATAGCCCCCATCACCAACGCCCAGATATACTTAATTATTTACTCCTAGTTATTGACTCTTAATTGACGACCATGATTTTCTCCTAAATCCTGACTCCTTATTCTATGAGCTTCACATAAAATTTTTTATAAATATGATGCTTCTAACTACTAGAACGTACCCGTAACTCTACTAATTTTTCTTTAACTGTCATATCATAACTACCAAAAAAGTCTTGTCCCAGCAGTGGTATCTCTGCTTCAGGAGGTGCGATAACAACAGTAAATTGTTTGAACTCTAAACCTCCCGCAGAAATAGAACCAACTATTCCTGCTTGTACTTCTACTTCTCTACCATCAGCAACTTTTACAGTTCCCCGACCATAAGGTACTACTTTCAAAGAGTCTGCCATTTCCTGAGTAATAATGGTTTTACTAGCTCCAGTATCTAAAAGCATTTCGTATTTCTGATCCCCATTAAAAATAACTTCAACAATAGGAATACCTTCTGCACCATCTGTACGTTTAACAATTGGTATTTCATATAACCCTGCTGTTGTAGTTGAAGTTGATACCTCCTCTGGTAATTCTTCTGGAAACAGACGACAAACTGATATTGTTAAGTCCTTCCTATTTCCTGCTTCATCAAGCATAAAACATCCTGGATATTCTTGAGCGATCGCTGCAGTACAAATTAATGTAGTCACTAATATTGATGGTATTTGCCAAAAGATCGTTTTCACCTGTTGTTTGTGCTTAATTAGATTTCTATCAGTAGAATTGTAGAGTGAAGAATTTTCCATCATAATTAATTACTTTTTAAGAATTTCAATTATTTGTTTATTGTTAAGTTTTAAACTTTAAGCTAATTTTATCTTATTTAATTGATGAATGTAATCTGTACTTGTGACTACTACATTTTTCGTAAACCTAATATATTCTCAATGACCTAAGTAAATATTCTGACCTAATATTTAAAGAAGCAGTCAGCAGAATCATTAGGATCATTTTTTTAATGTTTAGAATGGGATTTTAACCCAAGCTGTTAAAAGCTGATAGCTAGTTAAATTAAATACTAATTAATTGAGAGGAATTAAAATGTCAATCTCACCTCAACCTGCTCTTCTGGTACTAGCAGATGGAACTTCTTACCGTGGCTTATCTTTTGGCGCTCCAGGAACTACCATTGGAGAAGTGGTATTTAACACAGGAATGACTGGTTATCAGGAAGTTCTCACAGACCCAAGTTATCGTGGGCAAATTGTTACTTTTACCTACCCAGAATTGGGAAATACAGGAGTTAATCCTGAAGATGAAGAGTCCAATCAACCACAAATCAAAGGTGCGATCGCTCGTAATATTTGTCCACGTCCTAGTAACTGGCGCTCAACTCAATCTTTGTTAGAGTATCTTCAAGAACATAAAATTCCTGGAATTTATGGTATTGATACCCGTGCTTTGACCAAAAAAATTCGGACTTTAGGAGCAATGAATGGGGCAATTTCTACAGAAATTCTAGACCCAACTGAATTGCTACAAAAAGTTCAGTCTGCCCCTAGTATGGCAGGATTGAATTTAGTTCAGGGAGTAACAACTAAAGAAGTTTATCAATGGTCTGAACCCACTAATGCAGCTTGGGAGTTTAATCCTTCTGTTTCTGGTTACAGTGGAGAAAAGTATACAGTAGTGGCCATTGACTTTGGAGTGAAAAAAAATATCCTACGACGTTTAGCTAGCTATGGTTGTCGAGTTGTAGTTGTTCCTGCTAATACGCCACCAGAAGAAATTCTCAAGCACAACCCAGATGGTATTTTCCTGTCCAACGGCCCAGGAGACCCCGCTGCTGTTAACGAAGGTATTGAGACTACTAAAGAGTTACTTAAATCATCTAAACCTGTTTTTGGTATTTGTATGGGACACCAAGTCCTCGGTCTTGCTTTAGGAGCCGACACTTTTAAATTAAAGTTTGGCCACCGTGGTCTCAATCAGCCAGCAGGTTTACAGCAAAAAGTGGAGATTACAAGTCAAAATCATGGATTTGCGATTCATCCAGATTCTTTAGCTACTGAGGTAGAAATTACACATCTTAACTTGAATGACCAAACTGTTGCCGGTTTACGACATAAATCTTTACCTTTGTTCTCAGTACAATACCACCCTGAAGCCAGCCCTGGTCCCCACGATGCTGATTACTTGTTTGAACGTTTTGTCCAGGTAATGCAAGATGAGCGCAGAGCTAAAGCCTCGAAATCAAAGTAGGATTTTGCCTGCAAATTTTGTGTATTCCTTACTTAAATTGTACAATTTTTTTTTGCATCATTTGTCTTTCAAAATAAGTTATCTTTAGGAGTAGACAAATTTTACATAAAAAAGTATAATTGACATTCGACTTATGCAAAATCAAGCTAGGAGGGTGTTATTCCTGAGCCTAAGCCATTAGCCCTGACTGTTAGCCTGAGATGCACTCATGAAGAGAGGAATAACTACCAGCTATTCCGCCTAACAGGGTTACTAGATGCCTTTTCAGAAGGTACTTTTAACAAAACGCTGAAGACAAAAATCGATCAAGGGCCAAAAAACATTATTTTGGATTTGTCCAAAATAGACTTTGTTGATAGCTCTGGGTTAGGAGCACTCGTACAACTGGTAAAGCATACCAAACAATATGAAGAAGGTACGTTGCAAATAGTTTCCAATGCCCGTGTCAATCAAACTGTTAAATTGGTTCGTTTAGAGAAATTTTTGTCTTTACGCTCTTCATTAGATGAAGCTATAGAGAATGTCAAGATATCTTGACAAGGCCAGGCAATGACCGACTGTTTAATATAGCTATAGATGCTATCTCCCGTCAAAAATCAAAGGGCGAGACGGGAGTTGGTCAAGCCTGATTGAGATGGAAAAAACTAGAAAGATTGTGAAAACAAAATTTGGCCTGTCTTGTTAAATAGAAATTAAAACTTAAGTTAAGCAAAAATTTTTCTACGGGGATATTAGAAGAAGGACAATTAATATTTTATCGAGTAGAAAAGCTGGTCTAACAAGGAGAACGATCGGTTTGCAACAATTAAACCTTGTGGCACTAACACCAACAGAAATTCAAAAAACTACACCCTCAGCTTGGGCATATCTGGGGGATGCTATTTATGAATTGTATGTTCGGAGCTACTACTTAATACCAGCTAAAAGATCGCGGTCTTATCATCAACTGGTGGTAGCGCAAGTTAGAGCAGAAAGTCAAGCTCATCATTTACATAATTTAAAACCTCATCTTACTAGTTTAGAGTTAGATATTCTCAAGCGAGGACGCAACGCTGCTTTTGGGAAACCAAAAAGATTAGACCCAGAAGTTTATCAACAGGCTACCAGTTTAGAAGCTTTAATTGGTTACTTATATTTAACAGATCCTCAACGATTAAATCAATTACTAGGCTATATAAAATTAGATTAAAGAATAGAAAGAATTAAAAAGGTTAATTTAAAAGGGGTAAAAACAGAAACCCAAATCCTACCTAAATATACTCTTTCCCTACTCTTTTTCAAATTTTGGTAGTCCTGCAACGGTAATGGTATTGATTGAACTTAGGACAAATTACCTAATGATGTCAGCTGTTATTACCTCAGCTCTAATTAAAAGAAAGCGTTCGAGGGATGGCGTTTTGCTCCGCAACATGTAAAGCGGAGCGACTCTCTCTGTCAAGAGCGGGTCTCCTCGACATATCCAATCGACCAAGAGAGAGGATGTATTTTGGTTTCTTTCTCACTTCCCGTCTTCTCATCTCTCCCACTCCCCTACTCCCTGCTCTTGCGTAAAATTTGGTATTAAGATATATTTTCTGTTCCCTATCCGGTTAATGTACAACAAATAGTGATTTTCGCTCGAAAACTTAAGTAATTTGTAAATACCATTACTTTTAAAATTAGCCTTTAGAGTAGTTTTTATATTATGTTCGGTAGAACACTTATAATTATTGCTCTGCTGATTAAATATAAAAGCATTGACATATAAAGACAAGTGCCTTTTTGGGAACGAAAAAAGTGCGCCTGTTTCAGCTCTTCACGCTCATGCATGGAGCGTATTTTAGGCGCATAGTTGGGCAGAACAATCTTGGGACAAAACGCCCGCTCCTACTTCCTCGCTCCCGATCCATTTCTCCCCTCCTGGGAGGGGCGAGGGGTGGGTTGTCTCCTGTCTCCTACCCCTACTAAAATACTTTTGAGCGCAAACCCTAATTAGGCTCGTAGTTTTGCTTGAGCAATAATATAAGTATTGCAAGGGCTAGAACAAAACTACAAACAAAAACTTTACTATAAGTAATTATCAGAAATTATAAGTAATTATCCGCAATTCGTAGCTCCCCCGGAGGGGGCACATGATATTACTCCCTACTCCCTGGTATCTACTTACAAATGTTAAATTAATTTTGCATAGGTATTTATATTACCTGGGGCCTTATGGCCTATGCCGCCTGTATTAAGAATAAAATTAGATTTGATATGAGCTATGCCTATAAAACCTTCAAAATTTAACTATCAAGACAAACCCCAAAAACAGAAATCAATTAAACTCAAAAGTAGGCAGTCAAGCAATGATAATTTAGAGGCCACAAGGGAAGATGACGATCTAATCTATGGACGACATACTGTACAAGCAGCCCTCAAAAGTGAGCGTTCCTTAAACCGCATCTGGGTTATTTCGCCACTGAGATACGATCCCAGGTTTCATACATTGCTCAATGAGGCTAAAGCCAGAGGTACGATCATAGATGAAGTAGATGATAGACGCCTAGATCAAATTACCCATAGAAAAAATCATCAGGGTATTGCTGCTCAAATATCCCCTTACGAGTACAAAGAGCTTGACGAACTAATTTCTCAAGCTAAATCTAAAACCGAGCAACCTATATTGTTAGTAGCTGATGGTCTCAACGATCCCCATAATTTAGGAGCTATTATTCGGACGGCAGAAGCTCTGGGAATACAAGGTTTAGTTATTCCACAAAGACGAGCAGTAGGAATAACCTCGACTGTAACAAAAGTTGCTGCAGGAGCTTTGGAAAATTTTCCGGTAGCCAGAGTTATTAATCTGAGTCGTGCTTTGGAAGAATTGAAAAAAGAGGGATTCTGGATATATGGTACTGTAGCTGACAATGGGGATCTTATTCATACTGTAAAGTTTACAGGAGCTATTGTTCTAGTTATTGGTAGTGAAGCAGAGGGTTTAAGCCTTCTGATCCAAAAAAATTGTGATGCCTTAGTATCTATACCAATGTCAGGAAATACACCTAGTCTCAATGTATCAGTAGCAACTGGTATAGCCCTTTATGAGATCTATAGACAACGCTGGTCAAAAAGTTTGCGTATGTAGTGAAAAATATAATTGAAAAAATAGAAGTTGCGTAGTATAACAAAAATAGAGAGGAGAAGTATAGCTTAACATGGGTTAAACAGTCTTCTATCAGCTACATGGCTCTGACCAGCGAAATAGATTTTGAAACTCCCGGTTGACTATAATGAACACTCTTTGTAATTTGTATAGTTTAGTTATCGATTCAAATTTTTCCTGATAGTTTGTTTAGAATTTTTGCTCATAAAGTTGCAAACATTGGCAGATGTGAGAATCAGTAACTTCAAAAGCAACTACTAATACAAAAATTATTAACATAGTATGAAAGAAACATTGGCAAACTTATTAAACTTTTCTGGTCTGGCTTGGTGGGTTAAAATTTTTACTACTAACCCTTGTTGCACTTATTATTTTGGACCTTTTTTTACATTTGAAGAAGCAAAAGCTGCTGAAGCTGGCTATATAGAAGATTTAAAAGACGAAAGTGCTCAGGGTATTCAGGTGTTTATTGAGCAGTCTAAACCTGTGGAGTTAACTATTTATGATGAATTAGAAAATAGTAGTAATGAAACAGTAATAAATCCTGCTTTTAGTCCCCAAACTTAATCCTTTTCAGGAAATTATAAAATTTGAAGATAAATGGTGTTGCTGAGTAATAGTATAACTTTGAAGTTAGTAGTCGATAAGAGTCAAAGATACTAAATAAACTACTAATTGCTTGATACTAGATAGAAAAATAGTAAAGCTTATTAATTACTCTTGATTTACTTTAATTTAAGTCTTGATATCTGTTTTCAGCAATGCCAATAAATTATAATTAGGAAATTATCAACTTTTCTTAATTTTGACTTTTAATTGACTTTTACAAGAATTTCTAATACCAATTTCATAAAATATTGCTACAGTCTCGACACTGGTAACAGGCAACAGGGAAAAAACTGGATAAAAAAGAGGAAAAGATACTTGATTTTGACATTTGATGGATATATACAATTTTTAATTGTAGCAATAAATTACAAGTTAAGATGTAACTACCTTTTTTGAATTTGGTATAATATTTTTGATTATTTTTGCTGAAGCTGTATCCATTTTTTAATATCTGTTAGCACTTGCTGAGAAATTTCCCAAGGAAAAAGATGAGCGGTGTTAGGATAGCATTGCCAATGTGCATGATTGAGATGTAGAGCTGTTTCTTGACTGGACTCAGGAGTAATATGGCAATCGCTTGCCCCAGCTAATACTAAGCAAGGACATTGAATTTGTGGCAGAGCGCTCAATCTGTTATAGTCACTTCTTAAAGCTTGATTTAATGCTCTAGTGGCAAATTTAGAAGTTTGTAAATAGGCAGAAACGGCTTCTTTTGCTAAATATTTATAGCTGGCAGGAGTGTGTTGTTGAATGAGATATCTAAATAGTGATCGCTTGCCAAAAGTATCAATATTCCATTGCCATCCAGGCATCAACCAATTTATGATCCCCGCTAAACCAGTATAAAGATTATCCTGCCAAGTAATAGGTGGATGATTACCTCTAGGTCGTGCTGCGGTACCTATTAAAATCAGACCTGCAACTTTCTCTGGGTTTTTTAGAGCTAACTCCATTGCTATAATTCCACCTAACGACCATCCTAATATAAAATATTTGGGGATTTGAAGTTGGTCTAGCAGTATTTCTAAATCTACTAAATGTTGAGTAATCTCAAAGTCTTTTTTCGTATAACTTTTGCCATAACCTCTTAAGTCAGGAGCAATAGTTTGAAAGTTTTGGCAGAGGGAGTTGGTAAAGACAGACATACATTGGCCTGAACCTGGATGTCCGTGGAGGCAAAGAATGGGAAAACCTTCTCCTTTGAGTTGAAAATGTAGTGGTAATGATGAGACCATGATTTTTTTTTCTGTAAAATTTTCTTTATATACCTTACCTTGCTTTCAAGTCTAGTTAATATAATTACAGCAGATTGCAGGTAGATGAGGTACAAATATAAATGGTAAAGTCTTTGTAGTGCGGGCATCTTGCCCGCGACTGGTGTACCTCACTAATATGAAATATGCTGTAAATTACATCCTCAGGACTTACGCAGAGACTCTACATATAGCGAGGGTGAATATCATTCGCCCCTACAAATGGTGGTTTAAAAGTCAATTTGCGTAAGTCCTGATCCTAATAACGATAATTCAGATAAAAAATTTACTAAACCCTTTTTATTTTTATCTTTTGGGTTTAATACCCCGCCGCCACTCGCGGTGTTTACAATTAGTTTGGGTTGGAGTCCCCATCAACTTTTTCCATCTTCCATCTTCCATCTTCCATCTTCCTTGTTCAATCCTAAGTATTAATTTCTGTTATGGAGTCAAACCAAAATCAAATTACAGAAAAGCAAAAGATGCTAAACGGGCAATATTATAATGGCTTTGATAAAGACTTACTAAAAGATAGACAAAGAGCTAAAAGTTTATGTCAAAAATTGAATAATATTCCAGATGGCAGTCAAGAAGAAAGGGTCAAAATTATCAGAGATTTATTCCAAACCGATCGAGATTGTTGGATAGAATCTCCTTTTAAATGTGACTACGGGTATAATATCCAAATTGGAGATAATTTTTATGCCAACTTTGGTTGTGTTATTCTTGACTGCAATATTGTGAAAATTGGTAGTAATGTAAAGTTAAGTCCTAATGTACAAATTTATACTGCTACTCATCCAATAAATGTGACAGAAAGAATTGCAGGTAAAGAAATGGCTTATCCTATTGAAATAGGGGATAATGTTTGGATAGGAGGGGGTTGTATCATTCTTCCTGGTTTAAAGGTTGGAAAAAATACAGTTATTGGGGCGGGAAGCGTGGTAACGAAAGATATTCCTGAAAATGTTGTTGCAGTGGGGAACCCCTGTCGCGTAATTAAAGAAATTGAATGAATAACAAAGAGTTTTGAAGTATACACAGTATTTATCGTGATTAACTCTATTTTGAAAACTGGCGTTGCATAAATACGGGATGATTTTAATAGTTTTGTGGAATGGGCATCTTGCCCGTTCCTGATATTTTCACCGCAGGCATGATACCCACCCCACTTATATTCATCCCGCCCCTCAGCAATGCCTGAAAACTTAATGAATTACTCCACCCATCATAATATAGAATCCATTTGGTATCTTTGCACGCAGTATGTGCTTTTAGCTGCTGAAGTCAGGAAGACCGAGTCATATCATGTCCGCTGGTATCATTTATGTAAACCCAAGCGTGAATATTTACAGAAAATTTCAGTTTTTTCAGACTTTTAAGTCTTCTGTTCTAGATAAATAAAGCCTTTTTCCATCTTCCTTCTTCCTTACCTTTACAATACGGATGCTACCGGAGTTGATCTCATAACTCCGGAGATTCAGAAATACAATAGGGGAAAAAGGTAGAAAAATGAATGGGTAATCTTGGTCGCGTAATGGTTAAAAGAACAATAGATGTCTGGCATGGGAGCAAGATGCTCCCACTGTTCTTGTAACAAAAATAATGACAATGTACAACCAATGAAAATGCACCACCACCGAAAAATTATCCCTTTTTCTCTAAGAGTTCTACTGCTTCCCTGGGAGTAGAATTTTCTGTAGTAGACACCAACAACTGTAGCAAAGCATTAATCGCCTTCTTATTGCCAGGGTCAATTTTCCCTAAGAGTTTTGCTGCTTCCCTACGAGCATGATGATTAGAAGTAGACTCCAACAATTACAGGAAAGCATTAATTACTTTCTCATTGCCCATGCTAATTTTCCCTAAACTTTCTGCTGCTTCCCTACGAATATTAGGATCGGAAGTAGACCCGAGCAATTGCACCAAAGCATTAGTTGCTTTACTCAAGTATTTAAAAGAATAGCTGCTGAACAAATACAAAATTTACAAACTAAATTTGTACAACAAATCAGTCAAATCATAGCTTCCCCTAAAAATAATGTGCCAAAAACCCTCAATAATTTAATTAAAAATGTACAGAAATTATCATTTGTCAATAGGATGACTTTATATCTGTCAGATAAAACAGATGATACAATTATTTGGAGGTATTCATCACAGACAATTTATCATGAAAAAGACAAAAGAAAATTAGAATGTTTATTTGTGGCCAAAGAATACGAAAAAGCGATTCCATCAGCTTTTCAAGGAAAGCCAGAACTGTTAAAAGTAATCAATGACCGCACAGAATTCCAATGGTACTATATTGTTAAAAATGAAAATAACCAACCTATAGCTGTTTTAAGAGTAAATGGCAATCCTTATGAAAACTTCAGAGAATATAAGTTAGGTATTTGAAAGATATAGTAGTTTATTCTTAAGTATCACCTCTATGAGAACTCTGATAGTCTAAAAGCATTTTTACTTTTACCTGTTATACCAAGCGTGATAAATATTTGCTACAAATAAATAGGTTATTTCTTAGGAGTAAACCCACCCCTAACCCCTCCCAGGAGGGGAAGTCACCGAGTCAGGAGTTAGGAGTTAGAATAAATAGCTTTGATACCATTTATTAGGTCGGAATTTATCTTTTTAGTCCAATGGATATCTCCTATAAAGTCTTTTAATTGCCCAAATTAATTCGTAATATTCTTTTTCCAAATTGGTATTATCTTCTCTCAAAATTAAAGATATATATAAATACAGCAGATTCCATGTAAATGTGGCAAAGTAGTTTAGAGTCCAAATAATGAAAGTAATTTTTAACAAAATACTCAGGATTGGAAAAACTATATTCTTTCTTTCCTACTACCTACTACCGACTCCCTGCTCCCTACCGTACTTCATAAACCACCAAATACTCTGTAAATGTAGAGGTGTAATATGCAACGACCAATAGGTATAGATTTATTTGCAGGTGCAGGAGGTATGACTCTGGGCTTTGAACAAGCAGGATTTGATATACTTGTTTCTGTAGAATTAGACCCCATTCACTGTGCCACTCATCAATTCAATTTTCCTTTTTGGCCAATATTATGTCGTAGCATAGTTGATATTACTGGAGATGACATTAGACAGTTATCAGATATTAAAAATAAAGAAATTGATGTAATTTTTGGTGGTCCTCCTTGCCAAGGTTTTTCTCTGATGGGAAAACGTACCTTAGATGACCCACGCAATACACTTATATCTCATTTTGTTCGATTAGTTTTAGAGTTAAAACCTAAATATTTTGTCATAGAAAATGTCAAAGGATTAACAGTAGGAAAGCAAAATTTTTTTCTTGAGGAAGTCATTGACAAATTATCTAAAAATGGTTATCAAGTTCAGCAACCTTACCAAATTTTAAATGCTGTCAATTATGGTATACCGCAAAATAGGGAAAGATTATTTTTAATGGGATGTAAAAAAGGTTTAATCTTACCAAATTATCCTCTAGCAATTACAAATATTTCTACCGATAAAAAATCAGAAAACTTGATCACTGTTAAGGATGCAATCGGAGATTTGCCAGAAGTAGAAAATTATCCAGAACTATTAGAAAGAGATTGGATAAAAGTAGAAAATGATTATGGTAAACCAAGCAAGTATGCTATAAAATTGCGTAATATTGAACGTTTTAATAATGACTATTCTTATAAACGTGAATACGATCAAACAATATTAACCTCTAGTTTACGCACAAGACATACAGAAAAATCAAGAGAAAGATTTAATGCTACAGCACCAGGAAAAATTGAATCAGTAAGCCACTTTTATAGACTTAATCCTGATGGTATTTGTAACACACTCAGAGCTGGAACACCAAGTAGTAAAGGGGCATATACTTCTCCAAGACCAATACACCCATTTACACCCAGATGTATCACAGTTAGGGAAGCAGCAAGATTACATTCATATCCTGATTGGTTTAGATTTCATGTAACAAAATGGCATGGTTTTAGACAAGTTGGAAATTCAGTGCCACCCCTATTAGCAAAGGCAGTAGCTCAAGAAATTATTCATGTTTTAAATATTAAACCACTTCAACCTAGAGGAAAAAAAATCAAGTTAGAAAAATGGGAAAATTTAGAGTTTAATATGTCTATGGCCGCTAAAAAATATCAGGTAGATCGACATACTATTGCGCCAAGAAGTAGAAAAAAAATAATTAGTTGATATTATATTAATTAAATTAACAAATAAACTCAGAATTTATTTATTTTCATATTCCGGCAGTCTTGTAACCGTAATAGTATTGATTAAACTTGGGACAAATTATCTAATGATTTTAGCTGCGATCGACTCAGCTCCAATTAAAAAAAACGGTGGATCTTCGGAGCTTCCCGTAGGGTGGGATGGCGAGGAGACCTGCGCCATATCCAATCTACACAAGAGAGAGGATATATTTCGGTTTCTTTCCTACTCACAGTTTTTTCCACTCCAGGTATCCCTTACTCCCCTACTCTCTGCTCCCTTTTCACTCAAATTTATTGTCCTAACCAAAGAAGGTAATTTTTAAGTATTTTTTGCACAGTTGTGTAATTAACTTCTATCACTACAAATTAATTAATATGTGTTTGTGTAAAATCCTCATTTGTCAATTCGTTATTATCAAAAACATTAAATATATCTATTTCTTTACTAGATAACTTATTCATTTGTTTTGCAAACTTAGAAGCTAATTGTTTAGTATGAATTTGCAACTTTGGCCCTGAAATGCCCAGCCGAATAATCATATTGTCTACCACTGATGTCTGAATGATTGGCTCATCATTTACATAAGTACCATTAGCACCAAAATTGACCATCATCCAACCAGATGAATTTTTCCATAATTCTGCATGATGGCGAGAAACTACTGCACTATAAATTATTACATCATTCTGAATTATTTAATTATTTAATGGCTTTGTTGCATGAAAGTGGCGATCGCGACAACTCCCCTGAGTGGAGTAAACTAGATTTCAACTTTGTAGCTTTTGGGTTTACCTATTTGAATCATACGGTTAAGCATGGCACATTGTATGAATAACTCCACTGCCTGAGCATCAAATTTTCGTCGCCGCAACTTCCCTCCAAATATCACTTTGAGCCTAAACATCGTGGTTTTCCTTCGGAATGCTGCGCAAACTGATAGGGAGCATCGATGGTAGCCACTTTCACGTTTCCATTTCTTGCGTCCTACAATTCTTATTCTTCTGAGGTTTTCATCTCTGGGATGAGGTGCGCATTTACAGTTGCCATGTTGACCTATTACCGCATTTTTCCTTGGTGGAATCGTTGTCTTTGCTCCTCGTTGCCTAGCTTTCTCGTAACACTTATACTTATCATAGGCTCCGTCTCCTGATACTTGGGCTATTTCCACATTTACTCTATCTAATAGGTCAGAAAATACTTGATCATCACTTACATCATTGGTAGTCACTACCCCGCTGACAATTTCCCCTGTGGCCTCATTTACTCCTAGATGTAATTTACGCCATGTCCTGCGTTTACCTACACCATGAATCCTGGTTTTCCATTCCCCTTCACCATAGACTTTAACTCCCGTAGAATCCACTACTAGATGAATAGCTTCATGAGTTGGTATAACTGGCAGTTGAACATTCAGTTTTTGTAAGCGACGGGATATAGTGCTATGGTCTGGTACTGGTAAATCTAAGTTCATCAATTGAAATATAGATTCTACAACACCTTCAGTCTGTCGTCCGGCCAAACTAAACAATGATTGTATAGTCACCATAAATTCAATGGCTGTGTCACTATAGGTATTTGATGCTCCCCTACGTCCATTTTTTTGTTGGTTTACCCACTGCTCTATTACTTCATCATCAGCGCCAAAATGTGAGACTTCCTCTCTGTTTTAGGGAAGCATCATATTCAGACCAGTTGCTGAGTCGGTACTTGGACTTGGACTTACTCATTTCTATGTTGGTCTAGGTTTGTTGTGCTACGCACTGCATATTTTTACCCTATTTGCTATCTTTATGCAACAAAGCCTTATTTAATTATTAATTCTTCGGTAATCACTGATACTAATTTATTTAACTATACTAAAATTATTGATGTATTTGTAAATCATCTATAATGTTTTCTCGATCATCTTTTGAAATATTAGAGTTTTTTCTCCATTGTGACTTTACCCCATCAATTTTTTCCTTAGCTTCTGCTGTAACTTCTTGAATTTTGGTAGAAAAATCATTTGAAGTTTGCTTACTTTTTCTGGACTTTTTTTCTGTAGACTTACTTTGAAATTCTTCTACTTTTTGTTTAGCTTGCTCTGTAACTACTTGTGCTTTTTCTTGAGCTTGCTCTTTAACAACTTTAGCAGTTTCTTGAAAACCTACAAGTAATTTTTTTGCTTCACGTTTTGCTACATTAATATGTTCTCTAGTTTTCACTAAATCTTCTTGTAAAAAATCTTGAACCAGACCTATTTTTTGAGTAACTCCTTCAGTATAACATTGAGGATTTTCTATAGAACTATTGACTACTATTACCCGTTTATTACCAGCACTGGAAACTGCTTCTGGTGGTAATAAATAAATACTATTTAAAACACCTCGCCACCCATTAGATTTAAACAAATAATTAACTACTGCACCTGTTTTAATGTTGAGAAGGTATTCTACAATTAACCCTACCTTCTCTCCTGTATTAGTCCATACTTCATTTCCAATTATATTTACAGTATTATTGAATTTATCTAAACTCTCTTGTGCTGAGTCTCCATTAACTAGAGTAGCATCAGTGCCAATAGTCTCAATTTGTTTCCAAGCAAAAACTTTTTTCTGTTTACCAAAAATACCAGACTTACATATAAAACCTATGACTTGATGAGATTGAGTATTCAGGCACAATTGTTCTATTCTACCCTGGTCTTCAACCGTTTTTTTGTCAAGGACAAACCTCTTCAACAGTTGACTATGTTTCATTACTTCTGGTATTTTATTCATAAATTTTACTCCTAAAACATAATTTTGATAAATTTATTGAACAATTTAAGAAGGAAATTAAGAAATAAATTTAACCCCTCAATAAATGGGAGTAGACTAGCAGTTAGGGAAGGATTTTACGCTATTTAAGGCTTGTTTATGAGGGATTTACCCCGGATAATTGAGCTGTTAGAAGTAAAAAATAAATGAGATTATTTGTGGTCAAAAATATAAATTAATTACTATAGTAATCTTATTTGAGTTGTGAGATATCTTAGACTTTTAAGGCACAGGAAATAGGGAATGTGAAACACCGAAGCAATAAAATTATCATTAATAATTTATAATTGCTATATATTAATAGTGTCATACCATATTATTTTTAATAACATAGAGTTATGTAATTTGAATAAACATTTGTTGCAAATCTCCCTTACCTTTTCTTACTTTTTCCTTCTATAACTAGAACTAATATAAGTAAAACAAATTTAGTATTATTCAAAGAGAATTACTTATACTTTTGATTAAAATTATATGCAACATTTAAAGTATTTTTGTACCTATTACGATCAAACAAAAGCAAGGTTACCGAATTTTATTGTCTAGAACTAGTCAATAAAACTCAATCACCAAACTTAATCTGAATTTATTACTCAAATCAATCATAAATCAGGTAAAATTATCTAGAAACAGTAATCACAAAAATAAGATTATTTATTAATCAAACTATTCATCTTTTTTATCCCCAAAGATTTTTTTTTGTTTACATTAGAGAGATAAATATAGTTTGTCTAAATCATTTAGTTGACGATAATTTTCCCTTTGTTTAATACTAGATACTTCTAATTGTTTGTCAATAGATATATCAATTTTTGCTTTGGAGCCAGTAAAATTCACGATCAATAAACTTACTATAATAACCTTCAGAATCGATTGATAGTTAACCTATATAACACACTGATAAATAAATTAATAATTTCCCCATTATAATGATTATGCCTTAATTAAATATGATAACGAAAAACTATGGAACTATAAAGAACTACATTATTATTTGAAATAATGCCCAATTTTAATTATATGTATATTTCCCAAAGTCCAAAATCAGCCTAGCATATACTGAAGTGGATGTAGCAGTGTTAGCCTAATCACTTTTGCTATTGGAAATTTTAGTAGTGGTCTGTCAAGATAGTTTTGAGGGGTCACATTACCCAAAAAACATTACCTAAAAATCACATTGACAAAAATCTATACATGATTTCAAAGTTGACATACCAGTACAACATCTTAAACAATTTTTGATAATTACAATTTTAAGTTACTTAGCTTCATGTCTTCCTAACCAGAGGAAGACCTTGAGCTGAGGATTTTAATGACCCTAAAATCTAAAAACTGAGCTAAGAAATTTGAAATAGGAATGAAACTAAATCTCCTTTGCCCAAAGATATTCGATCTCCTGGCCTCAATTTATGTCGATTTCCTCTTGTCAAAGAAGTATTATTGACATAAGTACCATTAGAACTACCTATATCTTCAATATAATAACTATCTCCCTCTATTCTAATATCAGCATGACTACGAGAAACCACCTCAGAGTCAGGAAATCCCGAAATATCAATATCTGGTGGTACTCGGTCGTTAGGCTTACCTATGTGAATTACAGATAAATTAACTGGTAATTCAATATCTGTATCTGTTCTAATATGAATTAACTTGGCAGACTGTTTTTGTAACTGAGTCTTGGCCGGAATTGGTGTTTTTCCAGTAGGAGATGGAGAAGTTACTACAGGGTTACTAATAGGATTAATAGTTTGTGGAGGTTCCTCAGTAGGAACTGGAGTATTAATGTTGCTAGATTTTTCTAAGTTTGGTGTAGCAGACACTACTATAGGTTCTAAAGTCACTAATGGATCTGGTGGATGTAAGTCAGGTATATCTTCTGAAGGCATACCTGCATTCGTACCAGATACTGGTGATACTATAGTTGGCATTACTGCTGGATCGGTTTGAGATAAAACTTGACCTTCCTCCATACCAGTACTAGCTTTCAAATCAAAGCCACATTGACCACAAAAGGCAGCATCAACTTGAACTGTTGCCCCACAGTTAGGACAATTCGTAGTTACAGGTAAGGGAGTGTAGCAAGCTTCACATTGTGTTGCTCCATCAGGATTCTGATGATTGCAATTCGGACAGACAATCATTGATCTACTCCTCGTTATCGGCCAGACGATCGAAACACCGACATAAGAATCATAATTATATTTAACTTTCAGATTCTATAGTAATCCTAATTCTATTGTATTGTATAGCTAATTTGGGTGTTGGTGAAGAGCATGTATAATATCAATTTTAATTACTTAGGAGTCAGGAGGACCTCCTCAGGAGTCAGGAGGGAAGAAAGAAGTAAGAGCCGAAGTTGGAAGGACCGAAGGAGTGAAAAATCTTACTTTGTCTGACTTTTAAACTTTTAATTTGTCCGCGCCCTTTCCTTCGACTGCTATACAAGTATTAAGCTTTAGATAGTTAGGTTTGTAGTAGAAATATATGAAGTATTCTATTACTTTCCTTGCCTCAACCTAACACTTAACCAATGAAGGATTGAAATTTTAGGATAGGATGAATTTATATCATGTCCGGATAATTAGTTATAAAAAAACTTTCTCCTTCAACTCCAGTTCTTCCTCTTCCTTCTCCTTTCTTCTCTCCTGACTCCTCCGTAGTTATTTATTTATCACTGTTCAACCGGACATGATATTACTTTTCACTGCTTAAATATTGACATCAGTTAGTAACCAATGTAGTTCCCCTTTTGGTTGAATCAGGCGACTAGGATATTTCATTTCATCCCCATTTTCTGCAAATACTCGATCCAATGCAACTTGTTTATCTGCACCAGCAACTAGAAATATGACGCAACTAGCCTGATTAATTAGTGGAACTGTAAAAGTTAATCGCGGTTGGCCATCTTTATTCCCTACAGTAATGAGGCGATCGCTAATTTGCAAAGCATCTGTATGGGGAAATAAGGAAGCTGTATGGGCATCACCACCCATTCCCAGTAAAATCAAATCAAAACTAGGAAAATCTCCTGGTGAGACCTGAAAAAATTCTCGCAAATGAGCATCATGGCTGGAGGCATCAACTTCTGGATCTCCAGCTCCTGTAGGCATAGCATGAATATTTGTCGGTGGTATGGGCACTCGGTCTAACCAAGCTTGCCTAGCCATTTTTTGGTTACTATCTTGGTGGTCAGGAGCTACATAGCGTTCGTCCCCCCAGAAGACATGAATTTTATCCCAAGGTAGATTTTGAGTTGCTATGGACTCATAAAGGGGTTTTGGAGTATTACCACCTGCTAAAGCTATAGTACATTGGCCTCGCTGTGAAATGGCCTCTTGCATTTTAGCCAAGCAAATTTCTAAAGCTTGCTCGATTAACTCTTCTTTACTTTGTAGTAATTTAACCTGTTTGTTCATTTGAGCTGATTTGTGTTGTGCTAGAATATGCTTACCCAGAAATATAAAAATTTTTTGATGAATCTGGGCATCAAATTCATGCTACAGCGATTTTGATTTAGAAGTCAGTTTATCTCGTTACCTCAAATAATATTAGTATTTGCTCAAGGTATTTATAATGGGAAAATTTAGGTGGTAGGCAGTTTAGTAATTAACAGTTGAAAAAAAGTTCTTGAGCTATAAATCATAGTATGTGTGTTTATTGTTGCTCATCTGATGCAACTTTTTCAGATTTTGAGTTCGATTACTAAACAATGAAACAAAAGTTATTATTGGCTACAAATATTATGCTGGCCTAAAAAATTTCCTAATATAGCAATGAGCGCTGGTATATTTACAAATTGCAGGAGATGTCCAATAGCTAAAATCTTATATTATAGGCAATTTATTCCCCCAGATGAGCTGTTGCCTGTTGCCTGTTGCCTGTTGCCTGCGCACAGCGCTATATCTGAAAAAATTTTAGTGTATGTCTCAAAAAATAAAATTTTCTAGTTATAACGAGAAAGCAGATTAATGTTAGAGAAAAAACAATTAATAAAAAAACAAAACCTATGTCTAATCCCAAAAAATTACCCAATTCCATACGCTACTTCCGAGGCAGATTTCGTCATCTGACAAAACCTTTAGTTTGGGGGCCAATTGCTGTAGCTTCTTTAGTGCTATTATTTGTTTGGGAATTAACAGTCCATCCAGAATGGTTAACTGTTGAAGATGATTATTCAGTAACAAGCGGAAATATTATAATTGACAATTTATCTCCTGAAGAAATTTCTATTATTAGTGATATTGACAGTTCTTCAGTTTTAGTAGAGGATTTAAAAAATTATGAAAATCTTCAATTTAATTCCTCAGTAATTCCTGAGAAAATTTTACTAAACAGGTTAAAAGGAGAAAGCAAAAATGAATCGGAACCACCAAAAAACTCTAAAAAACTTCAAGAAAATTTAACGAACCTTCAACCTCAAACAACAACCAATAATCTTCCTCCTCAAAATAAATTAGACAACTCTCAATTATTAACATCTCCTCTGTTACGTAGTCTCAATATATTAGACGAAAGCGATCGGGAAGAAAAAAAGGAAAAACCTGCAAATGCATTACAGAATGCTTTGGATGATTACCAGCGCTCTAAAAATCAATCCCAAGCATCTTCAAATTCTCAGTCTCAAACAAATAATTTTAACCTTTATCCTACTGAGATAAAACCTAGAGATATTAGACCTTCTCCTTTTCCTGGAATTTCAACATCCAACAGTTATCAATCTCCACAAAACAATAATTTTAATTCACCTTTACCACCCATAAATATTAATCAACCAAAACCTTATTATACAGATAGATCGGGAACGGCAAATCAAAACAATAACCCCAGCAATTCACCAGGATCTAACTATTCTCTTCAACGGCAACCTGCTAATCCAAATTTACCGCCATTACCAACAGTACCTAATGGTTTAGCTAATAATCAAAATGGAGTAAATGGGATTAATAACGGAAGAGTTTCTAACTATTATAGTAATCAAGGATATCCGCAAAATCAGCAACAGCAATATAACTATGGAGTTAATCCTAATCAGGTAAATCAAAACTTACCATCAAATCCTTCTAATAACCCTTTTTCCAGACGTAATAATAGTTTTAATCGTGGATATGGCGAACGTTGGAATAATCCTTTTAACAATAATTAAAATGGTTACAGCGGTTTTGATTTGGGTAGACCACAGTAGGGAAGTTCCATGGAACTACAAGGTTTGATGTGTGAAGAGGTATAGCGCTGTGCGCAGGCAACAGGCAACAGAGGGAAGAAAAAACCGATAATATAAGACTTTTATCTATTCGACAGTTCCTGTAATTTGTAAATATGCCAGCGCACATTGCTATAGTTCATCAATTTGAAAAGCGCTGTAATTTAGGATAATTACAATCATCAAGTTTGAGGATTTTAATAATTATTATTGCTACCCTTATATTTGGTTTTGAATATGAGGAAATAGATGGTGGGTTGTAGATGAGAAAATTTGACCTAACACCATTTCTCAAAAGTTTTACGACATCTCCTTGGGAGTAGGGAGTAGAGTTAAAAGGCATAAGATATTTTGGATTAATGCCGATAATCCTTACAAACATTACTGAATCATTATTATTACTTAATAACTGAAGTCGCATCGAAAGTATAGTATGAATGTATGGGAATTGGTATAATACTTTCGTTGATATAAAGCTTGGTATAAAGTAAGCATTCAGCTATTAGCATTCAGCATTTCCTGTGGAATGCTGCGCAAACATACAGCGGATTCCACCAAGCGTGAGGTACACCTCTCGCTGGCATCTTGCCCGCACTTGCATTCATTTAATATTAATATCTGTACTTCATATACTTGAAATATGCTGTAATACCAATTTGAAAAAAGAATATTACGAATAATAGGGGCAATTAAAATATTTTATAGGAGATGTCTCTTGGACTAAAAAGATAAATTCAGACCTAAAAACTGGTATTAAAGCCATTCATTCTGACTCCTAAGGACTGACTCCTGAGGACTGACTCCTAAAAAATATCCTAGCTATTTGTAGCAAAAATTTATCAAATTGGTATAACTTTGAATTCTCCTTAATCAGACAATAAACTAATAGCTGATAGCTGATAGCTGATAGCTGACTGCTTACTTAATTTGAGTAAATTTCATCAACTCATTTTGAATACATGATGTTGGCAATAAAACTATTCTCTTACTTGTTAAAACAGTGCAATGTTCAATAGTAACGGATAAAGCAGGAATCATATTTTGCTCTAGTTGATAAATAATTGTCTCTCCTAAATCATATTGACGAATTAATTCTTTATCAGCTACATATCTAGGGTTATAAGCTGTTTTATCGAGCAACCAAAAATCTATTCCATACTTCTGAATAAAATTATTAACCTCTTCTAGATTAGAAGTATATTGAGCCTGAATTAAATCTTTTGCTCTTTGACTAAACTGAGCATAATATTCTGTATGGTAAGGCAAACTATATTCCTGGGCGACTAAAGTAGAACGTTGGGCAAAAGTAGGAAGATTATCTGATTCTTTGGATATAGATGCAATTAATGTATCTTTTGGTTGTGCTAGTAAATATTCATATAATTCTATTTCTTTGCCTTTAATATAGAACTGATTATCTATACTTAAGTCTTGGGAAAAAGGAATAATACTTAATATCGCTAATAATAAAACTGTGCAGCTAAAATATATTCTTTGTGGAAAATTTAAGCCATTTTTTAGCTGAGAAATAACTTGATTCAAATAACTATCCAACCATATTGTTAAAGCAATACCAGTAGCTATTGGTATCATTACTCGCATACTATGATAAATATATCTGTTGGGAAAATGAAGCTGAAACAAAAAAGCATGAGCGAGGAAAAATAACCCCATAGATGCTAGTAAAATTTGAACTAATATTTCTACCTTTAAAGAAACCTGTTTTGCCAGAGGAAATTTTTGACTTTTTCCAAGTACAAAAGGTAAGAATAATGAGGCGATCGCTAGTGGAGGTAAAAACCCTAAAAATAATATGCCACTCCTCGGTCCTATTAGCCAAAAAATCAAAGGATTTTCGTGAAAAAAGAATGCTCTGCCATAGTTTCCATCATCATAATTAAAAATTGGTTGTAATTTAGCTTCCGCAGCAGTAATAATTGACCCGAATTCCGTAGCAGAAAACTTGTATGGTAGAAGTATAATTGCAGCAGTTATTATTGCTCCTAACCAGAGGTAATAATTTAATCGGACTGAAGTAAATTTTAACCGTTTTTTATCGTAGGAAAATAGTCGAATAGTTAAGATAGTTACTGATAGTAAAACAGTGTGAGGATAAAAAATAGCTTGGAGAGCGATCACTACTAATACAGGAAAGAAGGAATTTCGGAGTAGGTAATATAGGAATGCTAAAAAAAGTGGATATAAAAATGCTCTGGGAGTAGCAGAAACCAAGTCATCTTCCATCCATAAAGTTTGATTTAAAATGAATGAACTAAAAAAACCTACGGCAGGAATAGGTAGAATTTGTAAACTTATTCCAAAACAGTAAATTGTCGAAATTAATCCGAGAAATATAGGTAATAATTTACCTAAAAAAATGGGGTCTATACCTAAAGATGTGATGAGTGAATAAAAAGTTTTATACCCCCATGGAGCTACTGATTGAAAATAGTCAGCAATGAAATCTTGAGGAAATAATTCTGCATCTAAAAAACGACGCATCCAAAATATATGTTGTCGTGCATCATCTTGGATGAAATATTCACTTTGGAGGGATGTTTTGAGAGATTCAAAACTATAAATTAAGACAATAGCTAAACTTAAACCAAACCAGAATATCCAGCTTCGATTTATCAAATTTTTATGTAAAATAGATAAAAATCTACTAATTTTTAAGTTGGATATTAAAGGATTTGTCATATTTTATTATAGATTAGCGACGTTATAAGACATGATATGATTGGCGATTGTTGTTTAGCGTTAATAGTTTCTTCTAAAAATTAGAATAATTGTAAATTTTGAATAAAAAGTATTGCTATAACTATGCTTGGGCTTTATTTCTGTGCTAAAAGAGCTAAAATTTAATTACTTATTACAACTAAGGTTTAAATTTAGATTACTTCTAACAACGAAAGTTCTCGAACACAAATAATTGTTGCTACTAATTGGTGGAACTGCAGTAATAATTGCTGCATTAATAGCAGCAATTGGTCAATACTGTAGTTAATCAAATGCTACCAAAGAGATAAAATTGCTTCAGGAATTAGGGAATAAAAGAATAGAATATACAAGCAATGGTCAACTTTGTACACCTCGTCACGAAGAACAAATAAAAGTAAAGGAAGATGGAATATTATACGCTGAATATATCGTTCCTCCTGGTCATTTTAGTACGGTTATAATCTATTTCTATGTTGATAACAAACTTAAAGGACGTGAAGAATATAAGATAGATAATTATAAATCTGTAAAAAAGGATATAGGTTTTATTACAAAAGGAAGCCATACTTTAGCATTAGAAGCAAAAGGAGTAACAGGTGGTTGTAATAAAGGAAAATTAAATTCTTGGGGAGGGGCAGTGAATCTTCACATATTACCAGACCCACCTATATTTTGCAGGTCTTAGCAAAAAGCTACAATATTTCAGATTACCTATTTCATATAAATAATAGTCTTCAGAGCAGAGTCTTTCAGTGCTACTTCTATCAATAAATGACATGAACAAAAGTCGTACCCAAGAATAATAAGATAGGTAAATGTTACTTGAATTACTCTTAATCTTCAATTACTCAAGATTTGCAGACCCTAGTTTTGAACTATCAAAATAATTGGGTCTAAAACCCTGCCTTTTAATCAGTTATTAGTTAAATCTTTTGTATTTTTTCTGGTTTGACCAAAATAATAAAAATCAAGTCATAAATGAACTTCTAAGTTATGACTTCAGACTTAAGAAATTCCTGTTACAAAAACAACTTCTGACTTCTGACTTCTGACTTCTAAATTCCTTAACGTGAAGCTCTTGCTATAAGTAACATTGCCACTCCAATACCCATAAAATTGGGTAACCATCCAGCCAAAAAAGGAGTCAAAACCTCTTTTTGCCCCATTGCCCCTGTAATAAAAGAAAGTAAATAATAAGCAAAAATAATTATCACACTAATACCAAAGCTAGTACCTCTATTCGCATTTCTCTGAGGTCTAATTCCTAAAGCTGCCCCTACTAAACCCAGAACCAAACAAACAAAAGGTACAGCAAACTTTTGTTGAATTCTGACTTGAGTTTTAACAATTTTCCGATGATTTCCACTCAGTCGCATTAACTCCAAATATTCATAAGATTGAGGAATATTCATCTGTTGATAAGTACGTCTTTTACCTGCTAAATCTAAAGGTGCCGTAGAAAGTTTTAATTCTTGATGGTCAAACTTAACAATATTACGGTAAGAACCATCTGGAGATACAATATAAATAGTCCCATTAAACAAGTCCCAAATATTTTCTGCTGGATTCCAAGTTGCTGACTCAGAAGACACAATTTGGTCAACCCCATATTGGGAACGATCTACAATAGTCACCCCCCTCATATATTTACCATCAAACTTTTCGGCATAGAATAAACGAGTCAAAGTATCTTTCTTACTTCCGTCTGGCCGCTCAACTTTGCCAAATTCTGGATAGAAAATATGTTCTTCCCGAAAAGGAGGATCGTCTCGGTCTAAAGTTCTCTCTAAAGTCAGAGATGCTTGATAGTTGGCATTAGGTACAATTACTTCATTAAGGGCAAAAGTTAAACCAGTTACGGTCAGACCTAATATTACCGCAGGTATAAGCATTCGATAGACGCTAATGCCACAGCTACGCAGAGCAACTATCTCACTATTACTAGACATCTGACTGTAAACCATCAGAGTCGATAGTACCATTGCCATAGGGAATGCCCAACCAATAAACTCTGGCACTTTTAAGAAAAATACTTGAAGGGCAATAGAAATAGGTAGTCCAGATTCTGTTACTTTTCGGACTAATTCAAACATTGCCCCCGCTGTCACCCCGATAGATGAAAATAATCCTACACCAAAGAGAAATGGCCCTATTAATTCTATAATGATGTAGCGGTCCATGACTGAAATTTTGGGTTCCAGTCTTTGTAGGAAGAATAAAGATTTTGAGATACTGCGCTCCATATACTTCAGATTTAAGGTCAAGTCTACAATTCAGAATTGAAAGCTAGTGCCGCTACGCGGAAGTTAAAAGTCATGCATTTAAAAGTCAATCATTTTTGATTTGTAATTGTTTTAGGATTTTGTCACTGGTCAGTTATTTCCGCCATCCTGCACTAGGTTGACTTTTTCATTCTGCCCCGATCAATAGAGATGTTTTAGGATATTATTTAAGGTTAGCTTAATCTGAATAAAAGTGCTGAAGCTGAGAAATTGCCAAGAGGATATTGATTCTATTTAATTGTAGATGGGGATGAGCAACACCTACCAAGGGAGCAAGATGCTCCCACTGCTGTTTCTCATAATCAAAATAATTCCAATGCACTACCATGATATGCAGCACCACGTTTATTTTTGCTCGGTAGTATCAGTTTCAAAGTTAACCCCTTCGTATAAAACTTTAACAGTGGTAGTAAATTCAATACTTGATAATGTAATCGACTCTCCTTCTGTGTTAATTTATGGAGCGATCGCCTTACCGTTAGGTTTTAATGGCATTCTTGTGAAATTTCCTGTTTTACTTCTTGTACTAAAAAGAGGTAAGTAGGTAAGCATAAATAAAGGTTAAAATAAAAAATATGAAAAAGAACCTATAACCTAGTTATCAATAGGTTTTCACTGTTTTGAATTTTGATTGCTATTGTACTGATAATTAAGCCTACCTACTTCCTACTAAGTAGGGGGAAAGAATTGATTATTTATGTGGGATAATTGATTTGATTTTTTTATTATTGGAGATGTCTAATGAATAATTGGCTTGTTATTATTTCTAACAAACCCTCAAAACCTTACTTCTCCCTAACCCGAAACTGGATCGTTATAGTTTTTCTAATTTCCCTCACCCTCTGCCTACTTTTCCCCACTTTCGCCCAAACAAAAAAACCATCAAACTACGACATTACCAGTCAAATACCATTCAACCAACCCAGTTATTACCCCCTCCAACAAACCATTAACAACCAACTCTACCGCCCAACAACAACCTGGGGAGGGCGACTCATTCTGCCAAAACCAGACTCCCCACCACCAAGTAACCAACAAGACTGGGTATGGATAGAAATCTATAACGCTCCAGAAACAGCTAAAAATTTAGAAGGGGAAATACTGCCTTTGCAATGGAGTCAACAACCATCAACACAAACATTCGTCGAAACTGTTACGAAAGATATTCAATTTTCTCAAGCAGCTAAAAACAGTAGTAACAACGGCAATGTCTTGCCCACTCGCCTCAATGGTTTAACCAAAGTCGGTCCCTTAAAATCTCTCGCCGGAGCTAGACCTAACGACGATATGATAGTCGGTCTGGAAAACGTCAAAATTACAACGAAGGAGGTTCCCCTATTCTGGAAACCCCGCTCGAACCCATGCAAATTACCGGACGTTATTACGCTTTAGTTGATATCCTCCGCACGGCAACCACAAACGCCACTCCAGAAAATTGTCCTGGAAACCAACCATGCACCAGCGAACTTTTCCAAGTACGTCACTACAACCCCACTACCAAAAAATTCGACGGTGCAACAGAAATTATCCGCATTCCCCAACAACCACTCCTCCCCAACAAATTATTTCAATCAACACCCCAAGGAATAACAGACTCCCCCGCAGGGAAAGCAGGTTGGTATATTTATGGAGCAAAAGATAGAGAAGGAATGTTTACAGTTCAAGCAGTAAAACCGCGATCGCTCTTTCAACTACGACCTGAAAAAACTATCCAGGGAAAAACAGCAGGTATCAAATATATAGATCGCCAAAATTGGCAAAATACGGAAAGTCGTAAAGGTAGTATTCAAAGTGTATTAGTTATTGGGGAAGAAGGAAGTAAGGTAGATAAACTTTCTCCTCCCCACTCCCTGTTAAAAGAAGGAGATTATGCTTTAGTCATTCATCTATTCGGGGGTATTGGTGGAGAAAAAGGTGAACCCATACTTGCAGGAACAGTTACCGGACATTTTTCTTACGGTTTAGCTCAAGTAGTGCGAGATACTTTTACCAACGAATTACAATTTGACATCAAATACCAACAAGTTTACGCCCAAAATTCCAACGGCATAATTTCCGGTACTCACCACTGGGAAAATTATATGGGAAATTTGGAAAAAGGATGGTTAGGAACTCGCCCAGTCTCGGATGTAGTCATCAAATTAGACGCACTTAAAGATTATGATTTTGGCGGTGTCATCCTCTCTCCTTTCCGAGAATTTATGTATCAGTTACAAATAATGACAGCTCGTTACCGCACGGGGGATGGAACGGGGGTAGCAAGAGTGAGTCCGGCAACTTCTTGTGTCCAAGACTCTAGTCAAGCACTTTTTATTGCCATTAGAAGTATTGAGAATAAGTTTTATTCCACACCAGAAATTCAAACCTGGCTAAAATCTCATCCCGACGACCCACAAACATTAAGGTTTCAACAACTTGTGTCTTTGGGGAAAAAACTGGAAAAGGCTTTAGTTCCGAGGGGTGTTGTGCGCCCAGACTGGCAGAAAAATTCTGAATATTTGGCGGGGATAAATGCGAGAAATGGGTTTGTGAATGAGATTAGTATTGTTAACAGTATTTTGAGTTGGCGATCAATGATGCCTCGTCGCGCTCACGATGAAGTTAGCACTATTTTCCTGGAAAGTGGTGCAGAATTATGGTTTCTCCGCACTAACCAGGTGGGAGGATATGACCCAGATATTGAATCAGTAGCACCGACTGTTGCATTGGGGCAGTTTCCTCTAATTTCAAAGTTAATTGAGCGTTTGATATTTGCTTCTCGTCTGATGAATGGTCAAGACTGGTTAGTTGTTGGGATGACGTTATTGGTTTATGGAGCGATCGCTTTACCGTTAGGCTTTAATTCCAGATTTTTGCGAGTAAATCGAGGTTTTCGGAATCTCAAAGAATTATTTCAGGGGTTGGTAGTGATATTTTTTATGCCATCTTTAATAGAAGAGCTGATATTTAGAGTTTTATTATTGCCTCATCCCACCGAGAAAATTTCAACTATTATGTGGTGTTTTTGGGCAGCGTTAAGTTTATTTTTATTCATTATTTATCATCCAATTAATGCTTTAACTTTCCATCCCCAAGGAAACCCAACTTTTATGACACCAATTTTTTTGACATTGACAGGAATTTTAGGATTAGTATGTACAGTAGCTTATCAATTAACTGGTTGTTTGTGGGTTATGGTAATTATTCATTGGGCAGTAGTTGTAATTTGGCAATATTCGTTAGGTGGTAAAGAAAAATTGTATGGAAGTAACTAATATTATCAAGTTTTTGTTTGTAGTATTGCTCTAGTCCTGACAATATTTTTATTAGGACTAAAGTCCAACTACGAACCTGATTATAACTGTTCTACAGAACATGATATTCAATATATTTATTAATAAAAGCTTCATCGGATCATTACTTAATAATAAATTATATGGTTTGTAGTATTGCTCTAGTCCTGACAATATTTGTATTAGGACTAAAATCCAACTACGAGCCTGATTATAAATGTTCTACAGAACATGATATTCAATATATTTATTAATAAAAGCTTCAGGAGTTAGACATTCAAACTCTCCAGTTTTTTCTACAATAGCATTAACCAATTTATTTATAGTTTGCCGAGTTTATTCCCACACTTCCCTCTTTCTTCTTACTTATTCCTTCTTACTTATTCCCTCTGCTATAAAACTAAAAATCTTGACAATTTGCCTGTACAATTTTTCGGACTTCTCCAGACTCTAATTCTATTAATTTCTTAGTTGCTTGAATTTGAGTAGGCTGATTTTCTAAATGTTGACGCTCAATTAATTCCCATTCTTCTGCTGTTTTCGTATAGCGTCTAGATGTAGCTCTATCCATATTCATAGATGTCGCAACTTCGTTTAGAGAAGCCCACCCTGGTTGATTTCGCATTCTATGTAAATAGCGAGTCATTATATCAATATCAATTTTCATTGTGCATTTTCCTGATTATTTTTAACTATATATAATTTGATAAAAAAAGAATATTACAAGTGCTTTAGAAAAGGAATAAGTAAGAAAAAAAGCAATAATTAATGATTGATATCAAATCCGTTTAATTGGACATAAAAAAAATCTTCAATCGCCATAACTACGTTTATCTTTGTAATTCTTTCTCCTCCTGACTCCTGACTCCTGACTCCTGACTCCTCCTAACTTAACCATTCTATGGCTGTTTAACCGGATTTGATATGATTTTATTGCTCAATTAGATAAATAAGTTTTGACCAAAACAATTATTATCAAAATTGTCTATTCTTTACAGCAATGATAGATCCTACTGAATATAATATAGGTAATATAATATTCAGATAATTATTTATAAAAAAAGTCTTTATTTGTAGGCGCGTTTAACGCAACTACACACCTAAATAAAATTAAAATTTCAAGACTACAATTACAACTGATAACCACAACTAGAGCAAAAGCGATCGCTTGTTTGTACAGGAGCACCACATTGAGAACAAAAACCCTTCCCAGAACTTGCAGAGGAACTTGACCCCATTTCCATCGACATATTACCAATCCGCATCTGCATTGGGTTCATCTTCATTTCCATATCGCCCATTTTCATCGGTTCCATTGGTTTCATTGGTTCCATCGATGGCATACTTTTGCTAGGTGTTGCCTCTACTTGTTGAAGCGATAAAACTTCGGCATCACTCAAAGTAGGCGTCCCACCGATAGTACTTATTCCACCTGCCTGCAACTGAACAAAAGATTGTCCCTGTTCCGACTCTATCCGCAAAATTACTCCAGTAGCAGTTTTAAACAAAGTGGGTACTACAGTCCATTTACTTGTTTGAAACCCTGTACTTGCCTGTTGTTGTTGACCAGGACTACCACTGGAAAGAGTAACCACAGTTTGCATTACCTGATGTTCAATATAAACTTGCTGGCCATTACTAAGATTGCATTTGTCAGCCATAACTTTTAGTCGATCATTACTTAATTGTATATATTATAACAATCAACATCTTAACGTTAATATTTGTATCTCATATACGACCGAATCTGCTGTATTATTCACAGCAGAACTATTTCATATATATGTCCTTTATTCACTGTTCCTGAAAAATATCTAAATTTTTCCTCGATCAATTTGTCAATTATGATCAAGAGTAACTTTTTCATCAATATATTTATATTTAAGCTATAAGGCAAAAAATTTGATGAAAAAATAATCAAGAGTCGATGTATAGACACAAGAGTTAATATTATTGTTATAGTAGTATCGACTTTATCATCAATTTAAAACTCAGCTCGAGACAAATAACAACCACTAGAAAACTGTAAATATATTGATTTTTATGAGTAATTTATCTTCATCAACTCAAGACTCCAGACAAACACAGACACAGATAGAAACAAATGCTTCCACAACTGAACCAAAACCCAGTTATGTCAAACTGGCCATGAGAAATATGGTGAGGAAGGGAAGTAAATCACTCAAACATTTTGCCCTGACAACCATTGGACTTGTAGGTATATTGGTTGGCCTTGCCTATCTAACGCGATAATTAAAATCACATTTTTGAGCGGAAAGGAGAATTTAAGGTTGTATCTGGAAGTAAGTGTTCAGGATTATTTCTGGTCATCCTCTGTGTCAGAAGTAGAAAAATTAAAAGTCCAGAATGTTGACGAAGTCAGAAGTCAGAAGTCAGAAGTCAGAAGTTGTTTTTGTAAGGGGGATTTGAGCAAGTCTCCAAAAACATTTAGCCAATCAAAGCAGGGTTTTAGACCCAATTATTCTGATAAGGAAAAATTTTATCCCATATCTTCTGAAAATTGGGCATATTGGTTTCAAAAATGGCTAGAAATTCTACAACCAAATATTCCACTTGCTGAAAACTACGAACTTACTCTACGTCTGACCGGGGATGGCGAAATCCAAATCCTTAATCATCAGTATCGCGACCGGAATCAACCAACAGATGTTTTAGCTTTTGCTGCTCTGGAAGTAAATGTTCCTCAGCCAAAAGTACTAGATTCTGATTTACAACTATATCTGGGTGATATAGTAATTTCCGTTGAGACGGCCATTCGGCAAGCTAGACAACTGGAACATTCATTAACAACTGAATTAGTTTGGCTAGCCGCCCATGGTTTTCTACACCTACTTGGATGGGATCATCTTGACGAAAAGAGTTGGCAACAAATGCTCAAACAGCAATTATTTTTGCTTCATGCCGTTGGAATTACTATTGAGAAACAAATCACTTTAGAAAATTGACAAGACTAAGGGTAAATTTTGAACTTTTTAGATAGACTATTAATCGAGTAAGTCTTTGATTATCTGGGCCTTATTTATTAAATTGAACTGAGGTAGATAAATTATGAAACTGAATGAGTCATCAATATCTTACAATGAAGCCACTTTTATACACAAATCGAAAAATTCTTCTGCTCCGAAAATAAAGGGTTCTAAAAGTACAGTTAAACCTAATAGAGAATTATCTTGGCAAGTAGCAAATAGTCTTTTAATTAGCTTCAAATATGCTTGGGCAGGATTGTCTTATGCTTTCCAGACTCAGCGTAATTTTCGGATTCATACTTTCATCGGTATTGTTGCTGTTAGTTTGAGTATTTTATTAGAGTTAAAACCAATAGAAACAGCAGTTATTGTGTTAACTATTGGATTGGTTATGGCTATGGAATTACTGAATACTGCTATTGAATCTGTGGTAGATTTAACAGTTAAAAAAAGTTACCACGAGTTAGCCAAGATTGCTAAAGATTGTGCTGCAGGTGCTGTTTTAATTTCAGCTATTGTCGCATTACTTATCGCAAGTTATCTGATTTTACCTCAATTATTAAGTCTAGTTATTGATACTTTTAGTAGTTAGTGCCGCTACGCGGAAGTTAAAAGTCAATCATTTTTAATTTGTAATTGTTTTAGGATTTTGTAACTGGTCAGTTATTTCCGCCATCCTGCACTAGGGATTATCGCTTTGATTGATTAAATGGGGTGCAAGATTTGAGATTTTAAGTTGATATTTAATGAAATTTCAAACAAGAGTTGGTTATTTACTAACAGTAAAAAGTCCGGCAAACCTTCTTCTATGTTACCTGTTGTCTTTTGCCTGTTGCCTAAAAGCGACCAGTTTTTTTACCTAACTCAAATAAAATTACTATATAAGTTTTTGCCATTATCAAAGCATCTGGCTTTTTACAGTAAAAATAATTTTTACTGGAGTAGAGGTCTAGCTATAATCAAAGTATTTTGAAAGTTGTTTGGTAAAAAAAATACTTCTTGCATCAGTGCAATGAAGCTAGAACTTTAATAAAATTAGAGTGTTGTTCGTGCTTTAGTTGCTATTTTTCTCTTTAGCTCAGTAGTAAAACTTTCAGTTTTATGAATCTTAGTCTTGAGAAATTATTTCTCAAAATAACTAATCAGAAAAATTAGCGATCGCTTGTCGATCAAGAGATTCAATATATCTAGGAAATGAAGGAGTAAAACACTTTGATTATAGTTATAGATAATTACGATAGTTTTACCTACAACTTAGTACAATATTTAGGTGAATTGGGTGCAGAATTAGCAGTTGCAGCTAATGTTAAAGTTTTCCGTAATGATAAAATTTCTTTGGCAGAAATTAATGAGTTGAAACCTGATGGAGTGGTTATTTCTCCAGGTCCTGGTCGCCCTGAAGATGCCGGAATTTCTCAAGTATTAATTAAAGAATTAGGAGCAAGTTTACCTATATTGGGAGTGTGTCTCGGTCATCAAAGTATTGGTCAAGTATTTGGAGGGAAAATTGTTGCTGCCCCAGAATTAATGCACGGTAAAACTTCTGAAATTTATCATCACGGAGTAGGAATTTTTGCAGGGTTAGATAATCCTATAATTGCTACGAGATATCATAGTTTAGTTATAGAGAAGGAAAGTTTTCCTGAAGTATTAGAAATTACGGGATGGGTTGAGGATGGAACTATTATGGGTGTTAGACATAGAAATTATCCTCATATTCAGGGCGTACAATTTCATCCAGAAAGTATCTTAACTAATTCTGGAAAGTTGTTAATGAGAAATTTTTTGGCAGGGTTGTAGAAATTTGAATAAGGGTTTTTAACTGTTGGTAGAAGTAAGGAAGAAGGAAGAAGGAAGAAGGAAGAAAAAAGAAATATTGAATAAAAAAAGGTAAATCTATTTATAGATATAACTATCTAAAATGAATTGGAGAAGCTCTTTTTAAGTATCTCCGATAGAGATGCACCAAATGAAGTGCATTTTTTTTTAAACTGGTATTACCCTGTTAAAAGTCAGAATTATCCCAATTTAATACTTAATTACTATAATAAACCATACTTTGTTGATATTTCCCACAACAACCCACCCGCTTCATAGACTTTCATAAAATCAGGATATTGCTCATACCATTTCTCAGCAGCAATATTCCATTTTATTCCCGGTTCCTGTCGAGAAGTTCCCGGAATAGCTACGCCATGAGGGTCATTTCAGTTATCAGTTATTAGTTATCTCCAGTAGGAGATTGAATTTTATTTCGAGATAAAACCAGGAAAATATGTTACATGATAAATATAATAAACGTGCTGATTGGTATCAAAAACAACCTAAACAATTATCATTGTTTGAGTAATAAAATAAGTAGGCAACAATAATACTGCCTACTTTCAGAAGCCTACCGATTGCACTGAGTAATACAGGATACCAACGTACCCTATATAAACCCTTTATCTACTTAAAAATCTTATACTTGTAGGCTATGCAAAGTACAGCCATCGACCCAACCAGAAAGACTAAAAACTGAGGGTTTGCAGATAACGTTAGGAGTGCTGCTGCTAGCTGAAACATATCTAGGGCAATGGAAGAGATTTTGATTTTTTGATTTTTCATTTTATCTACCTCTATTATGAGTGTGAAGTTTTATTGCACTTGCATTTTTTCCTGAAGAGCTTGACAAATACTAGAAAAGTAGATAAACTAGGATTTAATAAGTAAGGTAGACATCAAAATCTCACTTATTCATATCGGATATGATGTCCAAATCTAACTTATGTATATCGGGTATATGTATTGGTTAGTTTTGCTTTACTAATACTATAGTCGCTTGTACTTACCGTTTCATATTTAGGCACATTTCCTAAAATACTTCTCATAGTATTTGGCATAAATGCTGTCTTCAGAGAAAAAACATGAGCTTTTTAAGCTCTCATACAATAGTATCCAGGCACTCGCTCAGTCGCTAAACTCTTTAGAGTGCCTGAAATTATGTACAATAAAAAAAAATAGCACTAATACTATATATTATATCTATTTAGAAAAAAAGTCAAGTATTTTGCAAGAATAAATTTTTATGAGTATAGAATTGATATACTCAAGTTTTTTACTTAATAGGCATTTTGTTGATCTTTACTGTTAGTTTAGCTTCATAGCACATCAACTCTTCTCAGGCTGCTAGAAAAAACCTTACATTAACGAACAAGAGCCGTAAAGCTAAATGCGGAGGTAGTTTACCTCGGCAATTTTTTGTTTTGAAATAAAAGAAGCTCGAAAAACTATTCCTCCAAATTAATATTTTATTTTTATTTGGCTATTCAGTTGTTTGGACAAACAGTTGCGAAAAGCTCGATTATCTAAAGTAGAAGGGCTAGAAAATCGTCGGCTAATAAATCGGTAACTAGACCCTAAAAGTAACAAAGTTATAGATACCAAATGGGTTCTATAGTAATAGAAAGAGAAAATATAGCAACCCGCGCTTATTTTGTAATATTTTATCTAACAGGGTTTGGTCTCCAAACTTAAGCGAAGATGGGATTTGGAAATCAAACCCCTACAGTTTCTTTTACAAATTATTTTATATTACTATAGCGTGAAACTTATAGTCAAACAAATTAAAATGAAAAGACGAAAATTTATACGTTATACACAAGCAAGTTTATTAGCCTTAATTGGAACAGGTTTAACATCTAAATTTCACCATTCTCAAGCACAAACAGGAGAATCTTTAACAATTAAATGGTTAGGACATACTTGCTTTTTATTTGAAGATGCAGCAACTAAAGTATTAGTAAATCCTTTTCGCCCAATAGGTTGTACTGCAGGATATCGCAACCCTATAGTAGATACAGATTTAATTTTAATTAGTAGTAGATTATTAGATGAGGGAGTAGTAGAAGGTTTTACAAGTAATCCACCACCAATGTTGTTATATGAACCTGGAGTTTATCAGGTTGATAATAGACAAATTCAAGGAATTCGTACTACTAAAGATAGAGAAGGTGGACGTCGCTTCGGGACTAATGTGGCTTGGTTATGGCAGCAAGCAGGAATCAAGATTTTACATTTAGGGGGACTAGCAAGTCCCATTGGCATAGAAGAACGTATTTTAATTGGTCGTCCAGATTTGCTGCTCATTCCTGTAGGTGGAGGGCCAAAAGCATATACTCCTTTAGAGGCAAAGCAGACATTGGAAGTGCTAAAACCCAGAATTGTGATTCCCACTCATTACAAAACTGAAGCTGCTGATGAAGCTACTTGTGATATTGCTCCTATCGAGGAATTTCTTGATGTGATGGAAGGAACTCCAGTCAGAGTTGTCAATCAGGATACAATTTCTATTACTAGAGCTGATGTTCCTCAAGAAGGCTCGATAATAGAAGTTTTGAGTTATGGATTCGATCAGGTATCTCCGGATTCTCTCGGAAGTAATTAAAAACTGAAAAGTAAAAGTTGAGTATGATTATGTAAATTATCTTGACACTTATTAAAATTTTGTTAAGATAAATAGAACTAAGTTTACACTTTTTAACAAACAGGAAAAGTAGATCGGTATGAATAATCAAAATAGTTTCAATATAGTGGAAAGAGCGATCGCTATTTTAGGATTAGTTGGTACTACCGCATTCTTCGGTCTACCCGCAGTAGCTAACTTCTCTCAAAAATCTTCCACTCAGTCAGTAGTTAACCAACCTTTACAAATTGCTGACTCTAACTCTAAGGATATTGTCGCAACTGCAGCAGAAGCAGGTCAATTCAATACTTTAGCTGCGGCACTAAAAGCTGCTGGTTTGGTAGAAGTGCTTCAAGGAGAAGGCCCTTTTACGGTATTTGCTCCTACTGACAAAGCATTTGCAGCTTTACCAGCAGGAACAGTAGAAAAGTTATTGTTACCAGAAAACAAAGATAAATTGGTAAAAATTCTGACTTATCATGTAGTTCCTGGCAAGGTAATGTCTGGCGATCTAGAATCTGGAATGGTTAAGACTGTCGAAGGTAGTAAAGTAAACATTGATGTTTCTAATTCAGGTGTAAAGGTTGGAAAAGCTAATGTAGTTAAGGCAGATGTACCTGCGAGTAATGGTGTAATTCATGTAATTGACACTGTAATTGTACCTGAATAATTAATTAGCGTTATATCGTGCATCGCAAATATCTAAATCTACCCCATTCTTAACTATGCTTATGAATGGGTTTTTTAATGAACTCAGAAGTTAAAGTTCTATATTTGAAATATTTTTAAGATAAGTTTCAGTTTTTGTACTATTGTTAATAACGTAGTTAATGGAATTGGGAAAACATGAATACCCAAAATCTTCTAAGTTTCTTCAAAAAGTCCATCAATATCTTAGGATTAATCTGTACTACCTTAGCGCTAATCTTTGCTAGTGCCTTTTATAGTCTACCCGCAGTAGCTAATCAGCAAGTAGTTAATCAACCCATACTAATTGCTTATGCTCAAGATATTGTCTCAACGGCAGTAGAAGCAGGTGAATTCAATACTTTAGCTGCGGCACTAAAAGCTGCTGATTTAGTAGAAGTGCTACAATATGGTGGCCCATTTACAGTATTTGCACCTACTGATGAAGCATTTGCAGCTTTACCTCCAGGATTAGTAGAATATTTATTACAGCCAGAAAACAAAGACAAACTAATTGATATTCTCACTTATCATGTAGTTCCTGGTGAGGTAACATCTGGCGACTTAGAATCTGGATACGTAAAAACTGTTGAAGGTGATGATATCTATGTTCAAGTTTCCTACAGAGGTGTAAAGGTGGATGATGCTAATGTAATTATTCCAGATGTACTTGCAACTAATGGTGTGATTCATGTTATCGATTCTGTAATTCTACCATAGAGATAATTAGTATTAAATTCTATTAAGTACCTAAGCAAAATTATTTACTTATTCTAATTCTTTGCGCTCTTGAGAAGGGAAATAATTTAGCTTGTTATAGATGTGTAATTAATTTTGCACGACCACTTATTAGCGATCGCTATCTTAGAAATAGAAATATTTTGAACATACCTCATTCAGAAGTAGAGTAAGAATGGGGTTTTTTAGTAAGTTTTATAAATTAAAGGAAAAAGCTATAGTTGAAGTTATAATTCAGAAGTCAGAAGTTAAATTATTGTTGTGACTAAACTTGAGACTTTTAGAATCTGCTAGTAGATAAAAAGGAATGGGAAGAAGTAGCTTTTTTATTCTGTTTCTCATTGGTGTTTTTTTCCCTATCTATTACTTAGGGTTTGCGCTCAAAAGTCTTTTAGTAGGGGTAGGAGACAGGAGACAGGGGACAGGAGACAGGAGAAATGGGAATTGTAGAGGAGGTAGTCGGAAAAATTGTAAGAGTGATTTTTCTGCCATAATTGCCCCAAAATACTAGCTTTTTGAGCTTGAGCGACCGAAAAACTTGCACTTTTTAAAGGCAAAAAAAGGCAGCAAACCAATATCAGTCAATACTTTGATATTTAATCCGCAAGCCCTACTTATACCAACGGAAATGATATAATTTTAATGCTAATCGCTGATAGCTGAATGCTAATTGCTAAAATATGAATTTGAGTTTTTGCATTATTGTTAAAAATGAGGAAAAAAACTTGCCTCGATGTTTGGCAAGTGTGAAAGATACGGTTGATGAAATGGTTGTTTTGGATACGGGTTCAACTGACCGAACGCCAGAAATAGCTCAAGAATTTGGTGCAAAAGTACATTATTTTGAATGGTGTAATGATTTTGCAGCAGCAAGAAATGAATCTTTGAAATATGTTACTGGTGATTGGGTTTTAGTATTAGATGCTGATGAATATCTCTCACCAAAAATAGCTCCACATATTCAGGAAGCAATAAAGAGCGATCGCTACATTTTAATTAATTTAATTAGAGAGGAAATAGGGGCGCAACAATCTCCATATTCTTTGGTTTCTCGTCTGTTTAGAAATCATCCTGAAATAAAATTTTCTCGACCTTATCACGCCATCGTTGATGATAGTATTACTGAGATTTTGGCGAAGGAATCTCACTGGGAAATAGCTTCGTTGCCAGATATAGCAGTTTTACATGAGGGTTATCAAAAGGGAGAAATTACTTCTAAAAATAAACTGCAAAGAGCAAAAGCAGCGATGGAAAGTTATTTTAGTAATCATCCTAATGATGTTTATGTTTGTAGTAAATTAGGTGCTTTGTATATAGAAATTGGGGAAAAACAGAAAGGAATGGAATTACTATTTCGAGGTTTACAAGACCCCGATATAGATAAAACAATTTTGTATGAGCTGCATTATCACTTAGCTATTGCCTATCGACAACAACAAGATATAGAAATGGCAAAGAGTCATTATAAAATAGCAATAGAATTAAATGTTATGCCGAAATTAAAGTTGGGAGCATACAATAATTTGGGTAGTTTGTTGAAAGAAGAAGGAAATTTACAGGATGCAAAAATTAACTATGAAATTGCTTTACAGATAGACCCTAATTTTGCAGTTGCTCACTATAACCGAGGAATGGTATTTAAAGAAATGGGTTGGTTTACCGAGGCGATCGCTTCTTATCAAAAGGCAATTCAGCTTGATAGTAATTATGCAGAAGCTTATCAAAATTTGGGAGTTGTATTGTTGAAAGTTGGTCAAGTGCAAGAAAGTTTAGAGGCATTTGGGAAGGCTATTAGTTTACATGAAAAATATAATCCTACAGAAGCAAAAAGAATTAGGCAAGGATTAGAGTCTATGGGTTTTATTTTGTAGGGAGTAGGGAGTAGGGGAGTGGGGGAGAATTCATTAATTGATAATTGATAATGGATAATTGATAATTAACTCTGGTTAAAACCGTTACGGAATTGAATATAAGGAAATATTATTTCTTCTCTTAGTCGATTGGATATGGTTAGGAAACCCATCCATCCCTCGACTGCTTTTTTCCCCTTAAAAGGGGAGGCTTCAAGGCGCGAATTATTTAATTATTAATTATTAATTATTCGGTAAAAATAAGAATAACTAACAATAACTGGTTAATAGTTATCAAAAAAAGTTATTTACTTAAGGATAGTTCATTAATGGATAATGGATAATTGATAATTACCTTTGGTTAAAACTGAGAGGATTGAATATAAGGAAATATTATTTCTTTTTTTTCTCTTAAAAGAGGAGGCTTCAAGGCGCGAATTATTTAATTATTAATTATTAATTATTCGGTAATTATTAATTATTAATTGTTGAAAGCAGCTTCGGAGTTAGTGATACCAATTTGAAAAAAGAATGTTACGAATAATAAGTGCAATAAAAATATTTTGCAGAAAATGTCCCTTTGACAAAGCGGTGCTACCCCGCGACGACTTCTAAGATAATCAGTTAATAGCTGATAGCTGACTGCTGACTGCTGAATGCTTACATACAATTCCAATAACTTGAGTAAATTAAAAATGATTATTTGGATCGATAAATTCAGGAATTTTGAGCATAAGAAGTTAATTAGGTTTATTTTTCTGAGTGGAATACTATTTATTTCTAGTTGTAATATATCCCTCGAATCTAAAACAGAAAAACTACCAGAAACTTTACCTGTAGAGTCACCTAGATCGCCTGAACCAACTCCCTATATTACCGAGGCAAAATTAATGGCAGTTGGAGATATTATGATGCACGGTATGCAAATCAAATCTGGTTATAATTCTCAAACTAAAACTTATTCTTATCAAGCTTTTTTCACAGAAGTAAAAGATATTTTATCTGCTGGTGATTGGGTAATTGGTAATCTAGAAACAACATTAGCAGGACCTGAATCTGGATATACAGGATATCCTTTATTTAATGCTCCGGCAACATTAGCTGATGCTATTAAATGGGCAGGTTTTAATATTTTAACTACTGCTAATAATCATTCATTAGATAGACGAGAAAAAGGTCTGTTGAAAACTCTAGAAAATTTACGCGATCGCGACCTTTATCCAGTAGGTACAGCAGCATCTTTAGCAGAATCTCAACAGATTTTAATAGTAGAAAAAAATGAGATTTTGATGGCTTTCTTAGCTTAAACTTACGGAACTAATGGCATCCCTATTCCTAAAGGCAAAGATTACCTGGTAAATTTAATTGACGAACAAAAAATTATTCAAGATATTACTAGAGCAAGAGAAAAAGGAGCAGATATTGTTACAGTTTCTCTACATTTTGGTGCGGAATATCAACGTCTACCTAATACTAAACAAAAACAATTAGTGGAAAGTTTGGTTAATGGAGGAGCTGATATTATTTTGGGTAGTCATCCTCATGTAGTTCAACCTTATAAAACTTTTAAAATTACTGAAAAAAATGGAGAGACTCGTCAAGCTGTTGCGATTTATTCTATGGGAAACTTTATTTCCAATCAAACTAGAAAATATACTGATTTGGGAGTAATTTTTCAGGTTAATATTCAGAAAAGTTTTCCAGAAGAAACTATTGAAATTTCTGATGTAGAAGCTTTACCGACATGGGTACATCGTTATCGAAAAAATGGAAAATTAAACTTTCGGGTTTTGCCTTTAGAAGAAGTTGTTACTAATAAAAATGACCCTTTACTTAAATCTAGAGATTATTTGTTGCTGGAGAAATATTTAACTCAAATGAATAGTCATATTAATTCGTTAAATATAGTAGAAGCAGAAAAAGTGTCAAAGGAGTAATATTATTTTGAAAATAATTATTTATAAAACTGTAGCTTGGGTTGCGCTTTCGCTTAACCCAAATCAATAAAATATAGAACCATTTGCTATCTTTATGCTTGCCACCATCAAATCAGGAAATAGCCAAATTTCATCCTAATATTTCATCCACTTGAATATTAATACTTGGAAACCTTTGAACAGATAAACTTTGACCCCGCTGTAATTTTTGCACTTGTTCATAACCACTGGCAATAGGTTTTCTATATACCTCCACACATTGTTCGTTAATATCTACCAACCAAACCTCAATAATATTATCTTCCCCATAGAGAGGAATTTTGACTTCCCGGTCTAATTTAATAGTAGTATCTGCAACTTCCACTATGAGGAATATGTCCGCAGGCTTAGGATGTCCAGATTCATAAAAATCTGCCTTCGGTGCCAATAAAGCTATATCCGGTTGTGGTTCGGAATAATCATCTAATTCAACTGGGTTTTGAACGCTTACTAAAACGCGATCGCCTAACTTTTGAGAAAATAGTTGAGTTAAACGATTTACACAAGCGGAATGGTGACGACCTACTGGGGACATTTGGAAAATTTCTCCTCGAATTAACTCTAAGCGCTCATTTTCTTTGAGGATACCAACTTGAGGCATTTCATTGTATTCTTTGACATTAAATTGTCGTTTCAGCAATTCCAGTGACATGATTAATAATGGATAATTGATAATGGATAATTGATAGTCCAGTAGGGTGCGCTAATGAAATGTAACGCACCACCTATCCTAAATATTTCTGGCAAAAATAACTTTCCTTCATAACTGAAGTTACCAAATATCAAGAATTTGCTCGAACAAATAATATTTAGAAATAGAAAATCTAAATATCGCAAAATTTATGGTAATTGGTATTACTTCTGCTCTAAATGCCTTTACTTAGAACAGCACACAACCCAAGTACTTCCATGATGCCATTCACCACCATATGTATTCGGATTTGAATACGGTTTGCCCCATGGCCAGGCATATTCCACAGGTTCACTACAACCCTTATTATGATGTATGCGGTTGTCGTACCTATTATTATTTGATACCCAAACAAAGGGCACTTGAGAACAACTTTTCTGTTCTCTATTATTAGCAGCACAAATCTCTTTTCCAGTCTTACCAAGATACGAAGGTGGTACATGAGCAGCTAATGCTCCAGGTACAGATGAGCAAAATTTATCAGCATCAGACTTTGTAACAATTACTCTAACATTTTCAATAGATCCCAGAGAGGCAATTTTCCCTTTAGCTTCCTCCATTACTTTTTCTGTTTCTTTCTCAAAATCTTTTAGAGCTTTATCCTTTTCTTCTCTTATTTTCTCAGGTTTTAAGTCTTTGACTTGCTCTTTAAGGTTTTTAACATCTGCACGTATTCCACCAAAAAAGAGAGGTATACCTACAAATGCAGTTAGTATTGTAACTAACCCCGCGCCTAATTCAATCTTTCTCAGAAGATCCACTATTTACACCTCCAGCTAAATTTAATTCATAGCTTTTGTATTTTAATTCTCTATTAATTATAACTTTTGTTTTTTTGGGCATAATTTTAGGGATTATAGTGTTGGGTTTATCCTGTGGATAAGTTGCACTAACGTTACTTAACTCAACCTACCCTAATTTATCAACAGGAGTTACGCAAAAGGTAAAATTATACACCATTTGTATAGGGTAACGGCCGTTAACTATATATGTTGGTTATGAGTAAATCCTGATCGATTAATCATCATTTTTACTCTCATATCCAGCTTTTAACTCAATTACTTCTGTAGGTATAATTTTCGGAATATTTGTTTCCGCAGGTTGTAAATTAGTTTGATTTGATGGTTTAACGTAACTATTTTTAATTTCCTCAAGCCAATTAATCATTAAAACTTCTATTTCTTCAAAAGTTTGTTTTTCTTGCAATTCTGATAGAAACTTAGTTGTAAACTGTCTGACTAACTGTTGTCTAAGTTTGATACTTACCGCATCTGGTTGTGTTTGATAAACTTTTTGTGGACTTGTAGCAATTGTACTTGATATTTGTATCACTAAATTATTAGCAATTTTATCCGGTAAACGACGTAAAAAAGGTATTTTTTGTAAACGTCTATATATAGATAACTGCTGCATAGACTTTTCAACTTGATAGCGTAAAAAATCTTCAATATCTGGAGAAATTTCTGGAAGAACTCTACAAGCAGTTACTTCAAGTATATTGTTAATAATTTCCTGAATGTTTCCATAGTCATTTTTATCTACATCAACTTTCTCTGATTTATTTTTTGATTCAAATATAGCTTTTTTTAGAGAACCTTTACCAATATTATTCTGAAGCTGATTAATACTCCCACCTACCACAACTTGAATTATTTCCTGAGCAAAACTACCAATAAGTTTGAATCGAATATTTGTGTAGAACTGTTTCATGTCTGGCAATTTAACTTTCTGTAAACGAATAAATACAGTAATTATTCGCAGTGAAGGTAGCCAAGGTTGTAATAAAAAAACATCATACCAACGCTTTTTAACAGTACCCCACAAACTTAAATTAGAACGACTACTAATTAGTAAAGTCCGCCCAATAAACTCTATCCAAAATATAATCATCCAAGGTAAATCTACTAACCAAAATCTATCTACAAATTCCCCATCCTTACCCAAATCACGAAAGTAAAAAGAGAGCATTAAAAATTGAATATTTTCTGAAAAAAAATCTAACTCTTGTTCCCATTGATATCTTTCTAGATATTGACTACTCCAGAAAGTATTAAACGCTATTTTTGATGATTTATCTGCCAACAAAATTTCTGGTGCTAAATATTGGAGCAGGTTTAATGAATGTAAAATTTGAAGAGTAGGAGTTAAACTCACATTACTATCTGGAATCTGGCTATAAATATGTTGCTTCATCCGGTATTTTATTTGAGTTAAAACTAAAATCTGATTAACTATCTGGAAATCATAATCTCTATCAATTAATTCCGTACTACTACTGCGTAATTCTTGTAGTAAAGATTCTATTTCTTCTCCTTCTAGACCTTTTTTTTCGAGTAATATCTTTAGTTCATTCACTGCAATTAGATAATTTTGTGAATCTCGGAATGGCTCTATTCCTTTAATTAAATCATACTGTAATTTTGGCTCATACAATAATATTAAAGGACGAATTTTTTGGTTGAAAAATTCTAACTGACCTTGCCAACCTTGTGTTTCTAAGTAATTTTCATCCCAAAACATCTGTACTGCTTGTGAAAAACTTTCTATTCTGGTGTGAGTAGTGAATATTTGCCTAATTTTTGCTAAACTTCCATGAGTATCAATGACTTTAAATGGAGGACGATTAATGAATATTTCAAAGCTACTAATGCGTAAATCGTCTAATAAATTTTCTACTTTTGGTGACTCTAAACCATTCTTTTCTAACTCCTCTTGTAGATTATCTACTTTTTGGAGATATTTTTTTTGAGGAGTATCAGTGATTGTTTGTAGGTATAAATCTATTTTTAAGTACCAATGACGGATTTTTATATAGGTAATATCAAATATTACTAACATGACATTAGCAAGAATTAGTAATGCCATAATTCGTTCACTCAGTAATAGTAAAAGTGAACGGTGAGACTTCGGAAATTTTTTGGATAACATAGTTATATAGTTTGGACTTTAAAATTTCCTATTGCTAAACTCTTATACCAATTTTATATGAGGCTACACATAATTAGGTGTTAGGTCGTAGGTAGCGTTGTCTTATACAAATTTTATGTGAGGTGGCACAGAATTATGAAATTTATTAACTTGTCTATCTAGATCTACATTCAATTATGATTAATATATTATTCTATGCAACTTAGAAATGAATTTGGTATTAATATATTTTCTTTTATAGCAAAACTAATAAATTATTTTAGGATTGATATTTAGTTGATTTAAATTGATATAGTAGTCGAAGGAAAGGGCACGGATATATCAAAAGCTTAAGACTCAGACAAGGCCAGATTTTTCCTTATCTCCTAGATAATTAATCGCCTTCTTCCTTCTTCCTTCTTCTTTCTTTTTTCTGCTATAAATAGTCATAATTAAGTACTATAAAATGCACCAATATCAACTAATTAACAATAAATTTTTAGCTAAAACTATATAAGTTATAAATAGCAAAAATTTGTCCTACCGAATTTACCTCTAACGATATAGGAAACTTATTTAAGTTGTGAAATATTGTAGACCCTGATAGAACACCGGATTTGAGAATAGTCAAATTATTACGAATAATTTAGGATTGCCATATCATATTTATCAGGACTTACGCATGCTTGACCTTGAAAACGCCATATGTAGGGGCGCAATTCGGAGCTTTGCGGAGCGCAAATGGCATTCGCCCTCACTGGATTTAGTGTCCATGCGTAAGTTCTGTTTATGCTAGATTTAAAAAAGTGGCTAGAACTAGGCTTATAAATTTGTTCTAAAAAAAATTAGGAATTTGATCATCTCTAAGCTCTGAAGGTTTCATTTAAGTGAAAAATTAGCCTTCTGAGTCGGAACTGTATTAACAGTAACTACCGCCATCTTTCAGTAGCTTGAAATCAGAAATATTTTAATCTTCATCCTCTTGTAGGACTACAGCCCTTAGTATAACCAAAAAGAAGCTTTTTACCTATTTTTTTTTGCCAAGTTAATTAGAAGGTAATAAGTTGTAGATTGCAAAATATCTACTACCTAAAACCTACCACCTACCACCTTCTTAAATTTTAGACCTAGTTTCAGAACCTAGTCATAAATTAATCAACCATACCTAGTCATAAATTAACCAACCATTTGTAATGACTTAGTAGTAAATTCTATTCCCATCCAACTACCTCCATTATTACTAGAATGACTAGCTTTTTCAGCTATCTCTAGAACTAAACCAGCTTCCATCAAAGAGAATGGTTCAGTATTTGGATTATTAGCACAATCTAGGAAATTCTCAATCAATCCATTAAACCAATTAGTATGACCAGGATCGTCAAAATATGTAGGCACAAAAATATGCTGAACAGGTTTATCTTTAACACTTAAAAACACATCATTATTTTCAATGCTAATTTCTCCTTCTGTCCCCTGAATTCTGTAATAAGCTTTTGGAATAGACCCTAAAGAACTGACACTAATATTGATTAATTTGTTCTCCCAATCTAAGCAAAAAACAGCTACATCTTCAAGTTGACTATTTGTTTCATTGAAACTTCTAGTATGTGCAGATATACGTTGAGGGAAACCACCAAATAAAGTTTGAGCAACAGAAATTGCATCTAAACCATGGTCTATCATAATACCACCACCAGATAGTTCTTTATCTTTTCCCCGTACACCTGGTTGAAAACCTACACCAAATATATTAAATGATGCAAATAAAGGTATCCCTATTTCACCTGAATTAATTAAGTAGGCAGCGTGAACGATTGAAGGAGCAAATTTATAATTATGACATGGATATAAAATACGTTTTCGTTCGTTTGCTATATTGACTAATTCATAGTATTCAGCTTTATTCAATACTAATGGTTTTTCACATAAGACGTGCTTATCTGCTGCTAATGCTTGTTTAATACTTTCTACATGAAAAGCATTAGGTAAACAAATATCTATTATGTCTATTTCACTAGAATATTCTTCTAATAAATCGTTGAATTGTTCATAAACTCGGATATCTGCATATTGTCGAAGCGCTGCTGCACGCCTAGATGTTACTGGATCTACTACTGCTGTGAGATGAATATCAGAACGATCTCTATATACTGGTACATGGGCTTTCTCTGCATTAAATCCAAAACCAACAATCGCTACTTTCACAATCTAAAATCCTCTTAAAGTATGTTAATTTTTAACATTTTTTTAACAAAACTTATAATTTTTGTCAAGTATTTTTTTTTGAAGTCCACTCTTAAATATCTTTCTGATTTTATTATGGATAAATTTTCTCCAATTTAACTCAATAATTTAGTAATCATAGCTTAAATAAGTTCAATTTTTTCTTGAATCAAAAATCTCAACTAAGAAATAGATATTACTCTTTGATATTTCTCAGATATATAGCATTTACATTTGGATTGTAAATATATTTTTGAATAAAAGGTAATAGAGAATAAAGTACACAAAAATTTTATATTGAAAAAACTACTTTTCTCTTTGTTATTTTTCATGGAAATGTTGTATTCAAGCAAAATTTAGTTAAATTAAATTTTAAGTATAACTATTCGAGTAATTAGCTTGATTATATTAACTTGAACCTGATTTAAAGAAATATAAAAATTCCCAGTTGTTAACTCACTCTTAATATCAACAATTACCGAGAGTATTAATAATATTTTTATAGTGTTTCTCAGACTAATGAGGTATACACTTATCTTTATTTCTATTCTATTCTTTTCCCTGTTCGCAGATCCGATGCTCCATAAAACAAACAAATTTTGTCCCTCACACCTCTTGGGAATTGCTATATCAAAATTATTTATTAAATGCTATTTTGAGACCATTCCTTATTTTTAGACAAAAAAAATCATGTCTCAAGCCTCCCTTTTTTAAATTATGCATCTTCTCGTCTCCATATTGTAGGAAGTCCTGATAACGTAATTCCTTTGTAATACCAAGTGTGAAAAAAGAATGCTATACTTAAGTTACAAGTGACACTTCAATTATTAAGTAATTAACAAATAATCAATTACTTTTTTGATAATTATTAGCCAGTTATTGTTAATTATTCTTATGTTTATTTCTCGCTCTCGGACGTTGCATGCAGCATCCCTACTACCCTACTCCTCAGCAGTGCAAAAATGTAGCAAACATTTATTACCCTTGAGATAAGAAGCTAGGGTAGCTCCTCTGTCAAGAGACTAATTGAAGCCCACAGTTCCTCCGGCAGGAAGCTAACTGAATTGACTGAATAATGTTAAAGTAATCTATAAATATAACGGCAATATCAAATCAATTAACCAAGATGAAAATTAAAATTCCCAGTAATAACGGCGAGACTTTTTCCGCTTACTTAAAAACACCTACTTCTACACCTGCTCCTGGATTAATAATTATCCAAGAAATTTTTGGAGTTAATGAAGTAATGCGTAATATAGCTGATGAATATGCTCAAGCAGGTTATGTGGCAATAGTCCCTGATTTATTTTGGCGTCAAGAAGCAGATATTGAACTTACCGATAAATCTGAGAATGACTGGCAAAAAGCATTTGAACTTTACCAACATTTTGATGAAAATAAAGGAATTGATGATTTAATTTCTACAATGAAAACTCTCAAAGAATTACCAGAATGTACTGGCAAAATTGGCAGTGTAGGTTTTTGTTTAGGAGGAAAACTCGCTTATTTAATGGCTACTCGTTCCCAAGCAAAATGTAACGTTAGTTATTATGGAGTTGGCATTGAAAAAAATCTTGATGAAGCTGCTAATATTCAAAATCCATTAATACTTCATCTTGCTGAAAAAGATGAATATGTTTCTCCAGAAATTCAGTCTCAACTAAAAATTGAATTGAGTAATTATCCTTTAGTAACAATACATTCTTATCCAAATATTAATCACGGCTTTGCTCGGATAGAAGGAAAAGACTATAACTTAGAAGCTACTAATCTTGCCCAAAGTCGCACTATAGAATTTTTCCAAAAATATCTTGACTAAGTTTTTAGTTTGACACTGAGTCACTATTTTTTAACCCACTCCCAATAAGTTGATTATTCTACATTATATCTGGTTGATTGACTGCTATTATTGGGAAGGTTTTATTGAACCGAAGTTAAGGCAGATAATAAATTGAATAAGGAATATAAGCAAAGCAAGTAATTTATTAATTAGAAATTATAACTACACAAGAATCACTGATAATCAAAGCTTCCATAATTTCCCAAGTATACTAAAAAAAAATTTGCTTAAATGCCATTACTGACAGTCAAGAACTATATATAAATTTATAGAATATTAGTATTGTTATCTATGTAGATTATAATCAATGAAAATTTTATCATTAACTTCTATTGTTGCTGCCACAGTAATTGGATTGTTAAATATTCCTATAAATCATCGTTCTGCTGAAGCTCAAACTACTAATTTTTTCTGTGGGAAAATCGGGGCAACTCCAGCAACAATAGCCACTAAACAAGGCAAAAATATTCCGATTATTCTCTGGAATTCTAATAATTATTTTACCGAATCAGGAGAAGATGCTCTGACTAGATGTACTAGAGTATCTGGAATTTTATCTACTCAACAAAGAAACGGATATCGAAGTATCACTGTCAGTATTTCTAAAAATGGACAGCCAATGATTTGTGCTGCTAATCCTCAAGATGGTTCTTGTAGATTATTATATCAAGTTCCTAATGGTCAAAATCCTCAACAAGCTAGACAAGAATTATTGAGAAGAGTTGCTAATCCTCAGCCAAATCTACCACCAATTACTATTTATTAAAAGAACAAGTATTAAGCAGAAAAACTTTTATAATGATGATAGGAAAAAAGTAGTTATCAGTTTTCAAAACTTGAGAAAAAGTCAAAGCCATAGCAAACATTGTTAACATTCCGAGACAAACCATGCTAATGTCTAGTTTTCAAGAAGGTGAAATATTAGGATATTGCAAAATTGTATATCATCCCCACAAACCTAACAAAAGTCAGGCAGGGGGAGGGCGTTTATGGATACAAGAAAGCCAGAAGTTCAAGTTATCCTTGACATCCTCTCCGGCCTGTTAGCGTTTGCGCAGCATTCCGATCGGAATACTCCTTTGTTAGCGCAGCTCCTCCGCAGGAGGCAAGAGGCAGGCACGGAGATTCCTACCGAGTCTTAGTTATTCGGTGGGTTGACGTTTTGCTGGCGCAAAACTCCGCTAACATTGGGTGCTGCACCCACCCCTATTACTCCCCTCCTAGGAAGGGATGGGGGTAGGTTACGCTTGCCTCCAGGTCCGTTTTTTGTCTCGGACTGCCCGCCCGCGACTAATATATTTATTGCTGCATTCTAGTCTCTATGGTGTTTTGCGCCACAGTTAAGGCATTCCCATTCTCGCATCTGAAGGTCTAACTTGCCACCTTTAAAGCCACAATTTGAGCAAACTTGACTTGTAGGTTCCCACCTGCTAATGACTCTAAAATCACGAGCGTATTTCTCAGCTTTTCCTTCTAAGAAAGTTCTAAATTGTCACCAACCTAAATCGGATATAGCTCTGGATAATTTGCGGTCTCTTGGTGCGTGTTCCCTTGCGACTGGCGTCATTGCGGAGTCGCACCGCTTTTTTACCATGCCAGAAAGGTTTCCTTCGGAATGCTTTGCAAACAAATCTTCTAAAACAACTGTTTGGTTGTCACGAATTATTTTAGTAGATAATTTATGCAAAAAATTAGTTCTTGTATCTTTGCAGTTTACCATGGAACTTAGCTACTCTAACCCGTGCTTTTTCATACCTTTTAGACCCTTGAGTTTTATTAGATAATGACTTGCTTAACTTTCGTTAGCACAGCTCCTCTGAAACAGGCTACTTCTTAATTGTTTTTTGAGTGGTTTTGGTGCATCAATCTTTGTACCATTACTCAAGGTTGCAAAGGTAGAAATGCCTAAATCTATACCTACTGAATTATCAGTATGAGCCAAGGTTTCTGGTATAATTTCTACTACAAAACTTAAGAAATATCTATTAGAGTTGTCGCTAAATAAAGGGAAAAAATCACTCTAACCTAGACAGAGCAATAATTCCAAGCATTTTTAATTTCCAATAGCTACAATCCTTACAAAACAAGGTTTTTGGGATTTTTTTCAGTTATAAAGCGACAACTCTATTAGCTGAGTCCTTGATAATTGTTACTGATGATGGAGCAGCACGCAACTCTCTTGACCAAACAATTTTCAGCTTTCCAATCTTAGCTAAATAAACTTGATGTTGACCAATTTTCAACCCTCCTTTTGTAAATCTTGCAGTTTGTTTTGATTTCCTGCTTTTGAATTTAGGAGGCTTAACAGGTTTACCTTTTCTCTGGCCTTTTGTTGATTTAAAAAAGTTTTGATAAGCTTGGTTTAAATCATTCAAAGATTGCTGCAATGGTATGCTGGAAACTTCTGAGAGCCACCCTCTACATTCAGTCTTCTTAGCCTGAGTAATAAACTGTTTTTGTAGTTCAGAATTAGTGGGTTTCTTTGCTCCCGATCTATACTTTTCTTGACAATAAGCTAGGATATCATTCTAAACAACACGGACAGAACCAAATAGCTTTGCTATTTGGTATCTTTGTCCCGGTGTTGGATATATACGATACTTAAATCTAGCTTTCATAATTCCTATCTAAACTAACAGCATGATAACATATCTATTGAAAAAAAAAGCTAAAAAGTCGCCCTAGAAGGGCGGGGCTTTAAACCCATTTTTTTGGTAAAATCTTCCAAGATCGAGAACCAAAAGGTTTTGGCTAATCCCAATTAAGCAGCCAAATCATCATTATTGAATAGCTCAAAAATCTGCCGACAGAAATATTTCAGTTTGGCAGCAGATTCTGTTGTGGGTTGGGTATTTCCCACAAAATGCCAGCCACCCACCGTTGATAATTTCCATTGTTCTCCGCGATGATCGTAACCAGCAACTTCCACTCCAATTACACGAGAATAAGCTTCAATAGGATCTTGATATAAACGAATTTGCACCAATAAACAACGACTTTCCAGAGACCTACTTCTACCAGGCAAATGAAAACCAATATCTATAGAATCTGGGTCAACTAACTCCAAAGTATCTGGATCGTTCATCCAGGGCTTGAGATCGACCTTAACATCTGCAAACTGGGACTTAAATAAATTTACTACTGAAGCAATTTTACTAGCTACTTGAAAATTTTTGGCCTGTTCTGCAGCATTTACCATATATACTCCTCAAGAATAAAATTTCAGATTATTAACTAACTAATTTAAGTAAAAATCAAAAACTGTGATTATTGGGACAATTATTAATAATTTTAGATTTTCTACTTATTTGTTAAACAATAGCTTCGAGGGTTTAGATTTGATTGGGGCTAAAATTTTTCGTTTAAGTCCCAATCTCAACAGCCAAAAAGAAAATTGTTAACTTTTGACTTGACTACTTTTTAATTGATAATGCTAGTATCAAAATAATTAACCTAATTTCTAACATCTTATGCTTCAATATCTTGTGGCTCTTATAGCAACTGCAATCATTGGTTATACAGTTAATTCATCTGTAAAAGTTATTGATGAAGGAGATGAGGCTTTAGTAGAACGCTTGGGTAAGTATAAGCGCACTTTGAAGCCTGGACTTCAGTTTGTTCTACCTCTAGTAGAAAAAATAGCTCATGTTGATACCATCCGCGAAAGGGTCTTGGATATTGACCCTCAGTCAGTCATTACTAATGATAATTTGACATTGCAGGTAGATGCAGTAGTCTACTGGCAGATTATAGAAATCGAGAGAGCGTATTATGCAATTGAAGACGTAGAAAATGCTATTGATAATATAGTTTTAACTTCTCTGCGTTCTGAAATTGGTCGCTTGCCACTTCAAGAAGTTTTATCTACAAAAGATGAAATTGATAAAGCTTTGTTGAAGAAATTGGATGAAGCTACTTCTAGTTGGGGTGTCAAAGTGATTCGTGTCGAGGTTCAAAATATTATTTTTCCTGAAAAAGTGCAAGCAGCAATGGAGTCGGAAAGGGTAGCTTTAAGTGAGAAAAAAGCTATGCTTGAACAAGCAGAGGGAGAAAAAAGAGCTGCTATTGCTAAAGCTCAAGGACAAGCAGAGTCTATAGAGGTTCTTTCCAAAATTTTAAATTTGCGCCCAGATAGTCCAGAATTTATGCAATTTCTGATTGCTCAAAGATATTTAGAAACTAATCAGAAATTAAGTGAAAGTGCTAATTCTAAGGTTCTATTTATGGACCCGAAAGCCATGTCAGAAGCATTAGCTGAATTAGTGGGAGATTCTCCTGATTATCCTCCACTAAACGATCTACCTATTTCACCATCTAAACTGAAAAAATCTGATTAGTATCATGTCTCATAGATATTGGGATAGGGAGTAGAAACAAGGGATAAGAAGATTTTGATTATGGTTTATTAAGCGAAATCAAGATAGTTATGACCGGGGAATATATCCAGTTTTAGAGATGCTAGCTGGGTAAATTTTTTGCAGCTTTTAATCAGGCAGAATAACTATCATTAGCACTTTTTTATAAACTATTAGACATCTGGCGATCGTAAAAAAGAAAAATAAAATCAACTATCGCACATGAATTATCAATAATTATCAATTATTTCCCCCTACTCCCTACTCCCTCTTTTGGAGGAAATGTCTATTGATATTTAATCAATAAACTTATAAATTATAATAATTAAAGTAAAGTAAGAACCTTAGGAATATAAATTCTTGCCACTTGGAAGTAGCTAGAGATGATTTTGGTCAAAAAATTAACCTTTTCCTTTACTTCCTTCGAGTTAAAATATCTAATACTAAACTAGCTAAAATGCGCTCCTATTCATTAATTGCTCCTGCTAAAATCAATCTGTATCTGGAAATTATAGGCGATCGCCCAGATGGTTATCACGAATTAGCAATGGTTTTGCAAAGCATTAGTCTTGCAGACAGAATAGATATTCGTGCCATTGGAATTGAAACTATTGTGGTTCGATGCGAACATCCTCTGGTTCCTGCTGATGCTGACAATATTGCTTACCGAGCAGCTTCCTTGCTCGGTAAACAATTTCCAGATGTATTTGCCAGGTACGGTGGCGTTGAAATTACTATCAATAAGCAGATTCCTGTAGCAGCAGGGTTAGCAGGAGGTTCCACAGATGCAGCAGCAGTATTAGTGGGATTAGATTTAATGTGGGAACTTGGTTTAACTCAGGGAGAGTTGCAAGAGTTGGGGGCACAGTTGGGTTCAGATGTTCCTTTTTGTATTAGTGGCGGTACAGCATTGGCAACTGGACGTGGCGAAGTTCTCTCCCCACTACCAAATTTAGACCAACTTTATGTGGTTTTGGCTAAATACAAGAATCTCTCTATTTCTACACCCTGGAGTTATCGCACTTATCGTCAAGAATTCGGTCATACTTATATTGATGATACTGAAGCTCGGGAAAATAGTATACAAAGAGTACATTCTGGACCAATGGTTTCAGCGATCGCTCACCAAGACAATATAGAAATTGGTAAACTATTGCACAACGATTTAGAAAAGGTGGCTTTACCAGAATATCCGCAATTATTAAAATTAAGAGAAGCTTTTGCCTCCCAAAATGTTTTAGGAGCTATGATGTCGGGGTCTGGACCTACTATATTTGCTTTGACAGAATCTCTTGCTCAAGCACAGGAAGTTGAGGCCACAGTAAAAGCAAAAATGGCTGACCCCGGTCTAGAATTCTGGATAGCACAGTTTAACTCTAGTGGCATTACTATTGCCCATTGAAGAGGGAAGAGGGCAGGACGTAGAAGGTAGAAGGAACATATAATACTTTGAATTGGCAATAATTAATAACTATTATTCTCTGTTTGTTGTTGTTGAAAACTCTAGAAATCTGTATTTTATTTTGCCAAGTTATAAACTGCTATATTTAATTTTCATTTTTCCCATAATTCTAATATAGCAATAGCCAGACCTGTTAGGATTTATACTGACCATCGATATTAGGCTAGGCAATGTTTTTCCAACTATTTCCTATTCCATGTTCTCTATTATAGTTACAAACAATTTTTATTCTGACTTCAACTATTCAAAATATATGACAAATTTAACTCCTAAATCTCAAGAAAAATCTACTTCAAATGTCAATCCTTTACAATGTTTGGCTAGTGCGATAATTGCTGGTGGATTAGCCACACTTGCCTATATGTTAATGAAATCTATTTCTGAGACATTTGCTAATAAACCTATTATTTCAGATAATGTTTTTGTGGTGAATATTTCGACTGCTGTGCGTGCTTTAGTGGTGGGAGTTATTGCTTTCGCTACTTGTATGTGTGCGATGGTTACTTTAGGTTTAATCGCCTTAGCTATACAAATTATAATTCAGCGATTTACAAATAAGGAAATGCCTCCAAATGAAGGTTGAATAGTAAAAAATTGGGGGATAAATATTTATATCATGTCCGTCTTAAATTAGTAGACATCTCCAGAAAAGAGGCAACAGGGAACAGGGAACCCACCCCTCGCCCCTCCCCCTCCCAGGAGGGGAGTAATTGATAATTTATGGATAATAATTGATTTGATTTTGAATTTTCACCAGATGTCTAATGATAAAAAGGCGTTGCATCATTACGGGGTGATATGTAATTTTTTCATCATTTGAAAATATTTTCAAATTACAGGCGGTTGCTGAATACCTAAAAACCCAAATATCACTGGCAAGTTTGCACTTTTAAAGCTTTTCTCTTTTCAGTAATCAATCAATCGCTTTATAGTTCAAAGTAAAATAGGGCGTTGGTAATTTGAGGTATGATATCATGTCCAGATAAGAGCGTGATAGAACTCCATTCCGTTTACACGACCAAAAAACTTTCTCCTTCTATTCCTCTTTCTTCCCTCCTGACTCCTGAGGACTGACTCCTGACTCCTATTCCTTCTAGTATAAAATTTCCTTCAACTCAGGTTAATTATACCTTCGTCAAAAACACGATTATTTACATCAATTCCTCTAACAATGATGTGGTCTTCATAAACATCAAAAGCAGCAAAACTAAAATCACTTGTAGAATATTCAGTCCACTCTGATTTCCCTACAAGACGTTGTTTGCCACCCGCACCACAAATTAAATAAGTAGTACCATTAATTGAGCTAGTTCTTTCATAATCATGTTCATGCCCATTAATATAAAGCTGAACCCCATATTTTTTAAATAGAGGAGTTAAAGTTTGAATAAAATCTTCATTTAACCCATACATTCCAGAAGAATAAATTTGATGATGACCAAAGACTATTTTCCAAGGTGCTTCACTGTTACTCAATTCTTTTTCTAACCATTTTAATTCGGTTTCCCAGTCAGCATTAATATTAGTATCTAAGGCAAAAAATTGAATTGGGTGATACTGAAAAGTATAGTATCTTCCTGCCATATTAAAACCTGGATATTTGAGTTCCAAGTCTCCATTTTCAGTACGAATATCGTGGTTGCCCAGACAGGCATAAAATTTAACTTCTTTTTCTAATAAAAATTTATATGGTTTCTCAAAAACATCTTCTATTTTTTCAATTTCTCCATCTTCATAAATATTATCGCCACCAAGAATTACAAAGTCAAAAGGATATTGTAAAAAATAACTCCTCATAGCTTCAGCTACAGCAAATTGATCTTTGCCTCCTGCACCAGTATCAGCGACAGCAACAAATCTGAAAATAGGGTTTGTTTGAACAGAGGAAGAATTGTTTAATGTCACTGCATTAGCAGGACTAAAAAATTTAATAATTTTTACTATTTTGCTGCATATACCAACAACACTAATGCTGCTGAGACTACTTAAAAATAAAAATTGACGACCTTTAATACTCATCGTTTGAGAAAATAAATTAAGTAGAAAAAGGACTATAGTCCAGAATACTAATTTGTCTTTTATTAATTTATCGTTTTATCCATCGATTTGTTTAGTCCAAAAGGTATAAAGTAAATGTCAGAAGACCAACCACAGCAACCAAATTTAGAACAACCTGAAACTGAAGCAGTCTATCAAGAGTCAACAGAAACTCCTTCCGTGACACCGCAAAGTCCACCTGAACAACAATCTACTACTGAGAAAAAATCAGTAGTGGCCCAACCTAGTCTTGGACAACAGGTTTTAGGATTAGTTCGTTCCTTATTACCAGCGTCCCTAAGTCAAAAGCTTTCTGATGGGTTATTGACAGGGGCGATCGCTGGTATTTTTGTCCTGATTCTGGTGATTATTTTTGTTTCTTTTTCCCCTGATCAACCTGTTACTGAGGTGGCAGATATTCCTATAGCTGAAGAAATAGAAGAAGCGATCGCCCCGACGGATATTCCTATAGCTGAAGAAATAGAAGCGATCGCCCCGGAAGAGTCTCTACCTCTTACAGTAGATCCAGAAGTATCTGAAGATTCATTTGATGAAGCTCCTGAATCTGTGGAACCAATTATAGCTTCACCTCCAAAGTTGACACCAGAGCAAATTTTAATTGTGTCAATTCAAAATCAAATTGATGACCTTACTAATGAATATGGTGCTGGAATTATTGAATCTTTAAGAATTAATTTTCCCAGTAGTTTATTAATTGTTGAACTGAATAATGATTGGTATGACAAAACTGAGGAAGAACAAGATAAATTAGTTAAGCAAATGTTTCAAGAAGCACAAGATTTAGACTTTAATAAGTTACAAGTTATGAACTCTAAAGGTAGAGTTATAGCTCGTAGTTCAGTGATTAATTCTGAAATGATTGTTTTAGAGCGATCGCTGTTAGAAATACCAGGATAATTTTCAGAGTTAAGAAGGTTTTAGGTAGTAGGTGGTAGCTGGTAGATGAAAAAAGCTGACCGCCATACCTAAAACTTTTGGGTGGTGATGCATAGTAATGGTAAAGGAAGCACCGGGAGTGTTGGAGAAATTAAAAAATATATATCCTCACCATTACCATGCAGGACTACCAACTTTTGATTTTTTCTATTTATTTAAAATAGCTATCCTAGATAGAAGAATGAACATTAAGTAGATATCAAGAGAAGTAAATCTCAGTATTTAGATATAGCAGTCGAAGGAAAAGGCGCTGACAGATTAAAAGCTTAAAACTCAAACAACCCAAGATTTTTCCTTCTTCCTTCTGCGATAACTAACATTTGTTCAAAACCTATTTAGGAAAGCTATAGTATCAATTTAAATTAAAATAGCTTAATTATCGCCAAAATATTTATTTATAGTTGATTCAGCGATTGATAACAAAGGCATTTATACAAAAAGTATATTATTAAATTTTTTTATTTATAGTGATGTTTTAATTCATCTGTTGCCATAACCGATAATTTCGTAGTATAATTAAAAATTACAGATAAAAAATTAAGTGTAGTTAGAATATTTTATGAATAAAAAAAGTGGTGAAGGATATAAAATAATTAGTGATAATCGCCAAGCTAGATTTAACTATCATATTATTGAAACTTATGAAGCTGGTGTTGCATTACAAGGAACAGAGGTAAAATCAATCCGGGAAGGTAAGGTTAACTTACGAGATGGTTATGCCTTAATTCGTAATAATGAAGCATGGTTACTAAACGTTCATATTTCTCCATATCAAAAAGCAGGAGAATTTTTCAATCACGAACCTCGTCGTAGTAGGAGACTACTGCTACACAAACAAGAAATTCGTAAATTGATTGGTAAGGTAGAACAACAAGGATTAACTTTAGTACCATTGAGGATGTATTTTAAGCGCGGTTGGGTAAAAGTTGATATTGCTTTGGCACAGGGTAAAAAGCTCTATGATAAGCGTGAAACTATTAAGCAACGAGATGATAAACGGACTATGCAAAGAGTAATGAAGCAATACTAGAGCCGCTACGCGGAAGTTAAAAGTCAAAAGTTAAAAGTCAAAAGTATTGATTTGTAATTGTTTTAGGATTTTGTAACCAGTTATTTCCGCTATCCTGCACTAGAGCAACCAATTTTATCTTTACCTTAGTAAATTTGAAGCTTTAGTTTGCTCATTCAACAATTAATTATTAATTATTACCTCTCCTTAAAAAGTATAGGATTGACGAAAAGGTTTTTTTTCTTTATTTCTGGTTTTAAAGAAGAGGCTTTAAACCTGAATTATTCAGTAAATTGAATAATACTTATTAGTTAGTAGTTAGTAGGTATAGTTATATTCATATTCATAATTATAAGAGTCTTCAAAATTAGTGGCGACTCTAACTCCATTAGGATCGACAGTACATACAAACTTATTTCGTTCTCCATAAACATTTACCCATCCTCGCCACTGCCAACCTTCAGCAGTTTTAGTCACATTCTGACTAGAAGACCACCGCCCATTACTAGGAATTCCCATTTCATATTGCATAAATTCTTTACAAGAATTTACAACACTAATATTACTGTTATAAATGCGATCGCCACCTTCATAAAAACGATCAGGGAAATAATCAGGATAAGTTTCTTTATGAAAATATGCTGTTACTTCATTGTTATTAATATTGCAAATAAAATTGCTTCGTTCCCCATCAAATTCTACCCAACCTTGCCATTGCCAACCAGATGTAGATTCAGTTATATTTTCTACTGAAGACCACCGACTATGGCGAGGAATTCCCATTTCGTATTCCATAAATTCTTGACAATAAGTGACAACATAACTTGTATTATTATTAGTTGGAATGTGATTTTTAGTTCCTACTTTTCTACGATTTATATAGTCAGGATAAGCATGATTTTTATAGCCATCATTTTTGAGTTTAATATGACTATTATTACCAACATCACAGGCTGCTAGAAAAACAACTGTAGCTAAAGTTATTGCTAGATTTTTGTTGTTCATTGTTCTGTGTTAGAAAATATAATTTATCATTTATAGTAGCACTAAATGTGCCTTTTAGAGAAGATTTTCTACAAGAAAATCAAAATCAGCTAATAGGCGTTTATTTTTAGATTTTCTCTTAAAATTGCCAAGTATGGTTCAAAATGTTTCCCATAGAGGTGAGTTACCAAGGCGTTGAATTAAGAAATCAATGAAAGTTTTAATTCTCAAGGAATTACGACGATTCGGTAGATAAAGTGCGTAAATACCTGTATCCATATCCATGTGGGGATAGAACTGAAAATCATTAAGTACAGCTTGGAGAAGACCCCCACGGATATCTTATCCAATTAACCAGGTTAGCATTAAAGTCAAACCAGCACCATCTAAACAAACTTGCCGAAGAACCTCTGAATTATTTGCTACCAACGATCCATTAACTTTAACTTCACACACCTCTTTGTCTCCCTTAAATCGCTAAATTTTATAACCAGTGGAATAGCTAAAATACAAACAATTATGGTGAACTAAATCTTGAGGATGCTCTGGTTTGCTATACTGCTGAAAATAAGCTGGACTACTTAGAAGGGGATTTAAACCCCTCCTCAAATTAAGCGACTTATAGAAGTCAGGGATTTAACCCAAGCTTTTCCGTTCCGGAATGCTGCGCAAACAGATACCTAATTATATGCACAAATTTTTAGGCTGATAGCTAATAGCTGATAGCTAGTTAAAAACTGAAAATCTGTAAGTCCCGATCATCTGGAAATTGCTCACTTTCCCTAATTAAATTTTTCACCTGAAATTATGCAAACAATTACAAACAGATAACAAAAACTGTACATGAAAAAGGTGGCAAAATATTTTTACAACTTTGGCACGCTGGACGAGTTGCCCATCCAGACTTGCTAGAAGAGGTAGACATTCCGATCGCTCCTAGTTCTATTACGGCTGATTATTTAGCGGATCTTCCCAATGGACAATTCCCCCACGTTATTCCTAGAGAACTCAAACTAGAAGAAATAACTCTGATTATCGAACAGTTTCGACAGGGAGCGAAAAACGCAAAAGAGGCAGGTTTTGATGGAGTAGAAATTTATGCTGGCAATGGTTATTTACCAAATCAATTTCTCCAAGATAATTCCAATCATCGAACAGATGAATATGGAGGTTCGATCTAACTTTTCTGTTTATTGAGCTTCTCGCTTCATCATCCGGATGTAAGATTTACAATTGACACCACCAATAACTAGGCCATCAACAAAGCTGATTAAAGGCTGAAACAGCCCAATAATAATTAATCTACGACCACGGCGCTTTATCTGTTCCAGGCATTTTTGTTCTCCACGTTGGTAATAGGTGTAACTCGACTCACTCCACATACAAAAACCTGATTCATCCAAATATCTCAGGTCTATTTCTCCTTTTGCAGCAGATAGCTCCAGCATTATACCAGCTATGGGCATTGAGCCTGATTATCTCTGCTCGGCCTTTGACTTTCTGTGGTACATCCTCAGTTCTAACCTTCAGTAGTTTTTGGTCTTGCTCACGAGTGAGAAAAATCCTGAAACGATCCCCCATAAAAAAATCGCCTTGATAGATAAACTTTCCGTATTTACCTATCTTTACATAGTTTTATTTTTTCGTGCCTACCTACTTAATTCTACTTAATTAAAACCTACTTAATTCTACATTAAACAGATAGGTTATCTGTAACTTTTTCTGTTAAGTTCTGTATTTCAGAATGTGGGTTTTATTGTGGTTATTCAAAGATATCGGTAGTCAACTCTTGACAATGTTGGTGAAAATGCTAGAGTATAAAAAAAGAGTGAAGTTAAAAAAAGTAAATTTTGTACGTTATGTATCAAACTTTAAGTTAGCTCAAAATTTGATATATGCAAGGTATTTTTTTTACTTTATTCTACTTGATTTGGCAATTAAAATTTTAAGATGGAAAAATCAGAAAAATTTCAAATAAACAGCCCGAAAGTAGTTCAAGAAACAATTGAAGGTGAAGTAGTCATCGTCAACCTAGATAAAGGAGACTATTATAGTTTATTGAATACAGGGGCAGACATTTGGTCAGCAATAGAAAAAGGTAATTCAACAACAGAAATAATTGCCGAAATGACAGAAAGATATGAAGGCGATCGCAAAACAATAGAGACAGCAGTCAACTCTCTAATCACCCAACTAAGAGAAGAAGAAATTATTATTGTAGCTCCAATAAATGAAGGATAAAATCAAAATAGAGAGGAAGTAAAAGCCACAACAGATAATAAACAAAAACTCCCTTTTGAACCTCCTATCCTATCAAAATACACAGATATGGAAGAGCTATTAGCTCTAGATCCAATCCATGAAGTTGATGAAATGGGTTGGCCGAATGCTAAAGTAAATACCCTTATTTAAGCATCAAAAAAATTTAGTTATTCACTTTGCATAAAAATCTTCAAAAAGTGACTCAAAAACCAAATATTCCTAGTGAATTGTTACCTCATAAATATCCTTTAGAATTTTTCAATGAAGTCTATGATTTATACCAACAAGCAGAAATTAATGTTGGAGGTAAAATCACTCTTTATTATGAAATTTCTGGGTTAACAGTTCGTTTGTGTTTTGCAGGAGAAGCTTTAATCTCTCGTTTAACTACTGCATTAGCACACTTAGAAATACAAGCGATCGCTAATCCTGACTTAACAATTTGTATTTGGGATAGCACCTCTACTAATACTATTATGCCACCTCCTCCCTGGCAAGGACAGCATCTACAAAAACGAGGAGAAGTTTGGGGATTAAATAGCGATCGTATTCACACATCTTTTCAATGGGGTGCTAATGCTTTAAGCTTATTAGATTATGAACGTAATTTAGGAATTTATTGGGTTAATAATTCTGAATTAGTACCCTATTGGGAAACCGGATCGCCTCTGCGAACAATTCTCCATCTTTGGTTAGGAAAAAGAGGTATTCAGATGGTTCATGCAGGTGCTGTAGGAGTTCCTAGCGGTGGTGTTTTATTAGTAGGAAAAGGTGGTTCGGGAAAGTCTACTACAGCGTTATCTTGTCTTGATTCTGAGTTATTGTATCTGAGTGATGATTATAGTTTAATAACTTCTGAACCTAAGCCTACAGCTTTTAGTATTTATGCTACAGGGAAGAAAAAGCCTGATGATGTAGATCGCTTACCTTTTTTGAAGCCAATCATTAGCAATTATGAAAAATTAGGAGAAGAAAAAGCTCTTTATTTTCTGAATGAACATTTCCCATACAAGATTATCAAACATTTTCCTCTCAAAGCAATTTTAATTCCTAGAATTACAGGAAAACAAGAGACAACTTTAACAAAAACTTCGGTGATTACTGCAATATCATCTCTTGTTCCTAGTACAGTTAAACAATTACCAGGAACAGGACAAGAAGCTTGTAAAATTATGACTAAAACTGCTGAAAAATTACCTTGTTATTATCTCAATCTGGGAACTGAAATCGAATCAATTCCTCAAGTAATCTTTGATTTAATCATCTCATTAAAAAATGTCGTTTAATAATCCTTTAATTAGTGTTATTGTCCCTGCTTATAATGCAGAATAATATTTAGAAGAAGCACTGCAAAGCATTAGTAAGCAAAACTATGAACCTCTAGAAATTATAGTTATTGATGATGGATCAACGGACAAAACAGCAAGTATTGCTAAACCCCTTAGCAATAAAATCAACTATATCTATCAAGAAAATAGTGGACCAGCAGCAGCTAGAAATACAGGTATTAAAATAGCACAAGGAGAATATATTGCTTTTCTGGATAGTGATGATATATGGGGAGATAATCATTTAGAAATACTCTTAAATTCTTTGACTCAAGAGCCTGATTTAGAAGCAGCTATGGGTAGAGTGCAATGTATGGTAGTGAAAGAAAATCAACAAGGAAAAAAAATATTTGAAGAATTTGGTGAAGCAACTATTAATGTAAATTTAGGAGCAGGTATATATAAGAAATCTTTATTTAGAAAACAAGGGTATTTTGACCCCAATTTACAACAAAGCGAAGATGTAGATTGGTTTATGAGAAATAAAGAAGCTGGCATCAAAATAGCGATGCTTGAAGAGACTACCTTATATTATCGTCTTCATCAAGATAATATTAGTAGAGATCGAAAGAGAGGTTATTCAACGTTTCTGAATGCTCTCAAAAAATCTTTAGATAGACGAAGAAATCAAAATACTCAACTTCCTGGTTAAATTTATTAATTAAAATGCGAGAAAAAGCAACTAAATTAATTATCAAAAAATATCTTGAAGCTGGACAAATTCCTTGGTATCCCGGTTATTTAGTTTATCGTCAACAGCTAATTAGTGAAACATTATCTAATTCTGACCTGATATCTAAATTTAAACTAAATCAGTCATTACCATTAGGATATGGTTATGGTGTAGATGAGAGATGTGTAGAATATCCTTGGTTATTTTGTCAATTAAATCATAACTCAGAGTCAATTCTTGATGCTGGTTCTGCTCTGAATCATGATTTTATTTTAGAACAACCAATATGGCAAAATAAGAAGTTACATATTTTAACTTTATCCCCAGAGTTTAATTGTCATTGGAAACGAGGTATTTCCTATTTATTTGAAGATTTACGCAGTATTCCCATTCAAGATAATTATTATGACCAAATTGCTTGTATTTCTACTTTAGAACATATTGGCTTAGATAATCGACAATTCACTGGTCAAGATGCAGATCAACAAAATAAAAATCAAGATTTTTTATTGGCTATTCAGGAAATGCGTCGTGTTCTTAAACCTTGTGGAAATTTATTATTAACTGTTCCTTTTGGCAAATATTCTAACTTAGAAACCCAGCAGGTTTTTGATGATAATTTATTAGAACAAGCAATCTCTGCTTTCAAGCCATCAGATATAACACGCACTTTTTTTTCTTATACTCAAAAAGGTTGGCAATTTTCCTCAGTTGAACAATGTAAAAAATGTGAATATGTTGATTGGATTATGTTACCAGAAGAAAAGCGTCCTAACAAATTTCCTGTTCAACTAGATAATGCTGCTGCTGCTAGAGCAGTTGCTTGTGTCAAGTTAGTGAAATAACTCTAATATTGAAGAAGGAGTCAGAACTCAGGAGTCAGGAGTCAGGAGGGAAAATTGCATGGGGATGTCTTTGACACCTTGCTCCGCGTCTATGTGCCCCCAAAGAATTTTGAACACCGCGGGTGACGGTGAGGAATTAAACCCGCAAAAAAAAAGATAATGATCAATTGGGATACAATTTTATGATAAAAAATCCTCTTGTTAGTGTAATTATTGTTGTTAAAAATGGTGAGCGTTATTTACAAAATGCGATTGACAGTATATTGAATCAAACCTATAGTAATTATGAAATTATTGTGATAGATGGAAGCTCCACGGATAACACCCCAAAAATAGCTCAATCTTATCCTCAAATTCGTTATTTTGTCCAAGATAGTAAGGGTATAGCTAATGCTTATAATCAAGGAATTGAGGTAGGAAAAGGAGAATTAATTGCCTTTCTTTCCCATGATGATACTTGGACTCCTGATAAACTAGAGACTCAAGTAATATACATGAGCGAGCATCCAGAAATTGAATATACAGTTGCTAAAGTTAACTTTTTTTTAGAACCAGGACATTCACCACCATCAGGATTTAGAACAGAATTATTAGAAGGGGAACATATCGGTAAAATTATGGAAACTTTAGTAGTACGAAAAACTTTATTTGAGAAAATTGGCAAGTTAAATCCTGAATTTACTGTAGCTGAGGATGTTGATTGGTTTGCTCGTGCTAATGATGCTCAAATTCCTATGGCTGTTATGCCCAAAGTATTACTAAATAAAAGAGTTCATGATACTAATTTGTCTTTAAATTCTCAGCAAAATACACAGAATTTATTGAAGCTGATCAGAAATTCTATTCAAAGAAAACGTCAATTAAGCTAACCATTATTTATTAATAGAGTTAATACTTGAAAATAGGAGTTATTTGTGTCAAATAAAGATAAAATTAAAAAACAAATATTTAATAAAATATTTAAAGCAGATGATTTTATTAAAAAAATTTGTTATGCGAATGCAGGTATGTTAAACATGGGAAATATTTGGTGTTTTGATTATGCTATTTCTCATATCCCAAGTAAAGCACCAATTATAGAAATAGGTTCATTTTGTGGTTTATCTGCTAATGTTATTACTTATCTTAAATTAAAACACAAAAAAAATAATCCTTGAATTTGTATAGATCCTTGGGATTTTAGTGAAGGAAATAAATTACAAAAATTAGGAGAACATCCTACTTTAAATAATCAAGATTATGGAGAATTTGTTAAAAGAAGCTTTCAAGAAAATGTGTTGTTATTTAGTAGTTATGATACCCCGTTTGCTATTCAAACTACATCAGATAATTTTTTCAGAAAATGGAATGGAAAAGAAAAGGTTAATGATATATTTCAAAAAACAATACAGTTAGGAGGTGATCTCAGTTTTGCTTATATAGATGGCAATCATGATTATGATTATGCTTATCGTGATTTTCAAAATGTCGATAGATGTTTAAATATAGGAGGATTTATTTTGTTTGATGATTCTGCTGATAATTCAGGGTGGGGAGTTTGTGAAGTAGTTAAAGAACTTTGTCGAAATGACAAATATAAGCTTATTAAACAAAATCCAAACTACTTTTTTCAAAAAATAAACTAACAACTAATTTCAAGCAATATAGATATAGATAGTCAAAAAATATGAATACTCTCAATCCCCTAATTAGCATAATTATTCCTGTTTATAACGGCGATCGCTATATATCAGAAGCTATTAATAGTGTCCTACAACAAACTTATAATCCCATAGAAATTATTGTTATAGATGATGGTTCAACTGATAAAACAGCAGAAGTAGTTAAAAGTTTTGGCTCAGTTTTAAAATATTTTTATCAAGAGAATAGTGGTACAGCTACTGCTCGTAATTCTGGGATTAGTCTGGCTAAAGGTAACTTTTTTGCTTTTTTGGATGCTGACGATATTTGGGTAGAAAATAAGTTAAAAATTCAGATGGAAATATTTAATAATAATCCTGAAGTAGATCTAGTATTTGGTCAAGTTAAACAGTTTTACAGTCCAGAATTAGATGAAAATATCAAAAAACAAATTTATTGCAATCCTAAACTAATGACAGGATATATACCTTCTGCGATGATCATTAAACGAGATGCTTTTTTCCGTGTTGGTAAGTTTCAATCTCAGTGGCAACAGGGTGAATTTGCTGATTGGTATATTCGAGCTACTGAGTTAAATTTAAAAATAATAAATCCACCTAATTTAGTAGCAAAAAGACGCTTACATAAAATGAATAAAGGTCTTCAACAACGCCAAGCTTCTCAAAGTGATTATCTACGAATTATTAAAGCATCTTTAGATCGCAAAAGACAACAAAAAAAAGAAAATTAAAATAATTCATAAATAATATGAAAGCTCAACAAGTAAATCATTTAGCTGAAATTCGTTATAGATTAGCGAAAGGATGGCAAATTAAAGGTAAAATTGAAACGGCGATAAGTGGTTACAAAGAAGTTATTAATATGAACTCAAATTATATACCAGCTTATCTCAGCTTAGGTGATTTACTATTAGCTAAAGGAGATTGGCAACAAGCACAACTTATTTACGATCAAGCAGTTAAAATTAATCCTAATTTTGATCGATTACATAAAAATTTGGTAAATGTTATTGCCAAATATCAAGGAATAGATGAGGCTTTTAATTACTATCAATTAACTAGACAAGACCAGAGAAAAATTACTATTAACACTACAGATATTTTAGCTTGTGTTGTAGTTAGGAATGAATCCCTGCGCTTACCTTATTTTCTCTCCTATCATCGTCAACAAGGGATTGATAAATTTTTGATTGTTGATAATGGTTCAAATGATGAGACTTTAGCTTATTTATTACAACAACCAGATGTTTATCTTTGGCAAAGTTTTCTTTCCTTTAATCAAGCAAATTTTGGTTCAGCTTGGTTTGAAGTACTGTTAAGAAAGTATGGTTTAGATCATTGGTGCCTAATGGTTGATGCTGATGAATTGTTTTACTATCCTAACTGTGAAAGTAAGAAAATTAATCAGCTATGTGAGGAATTAGAGCAACAAGGAAAAAAAGCTTTAAATACAGTTTTGTTAGATATGTATTCAGATAAAGCCATTGCCGAAACTCATTATCAAAAAGGAGAAAATTTCTTAGAAGTTTGTCCTTGCTTTGATAGACAATTCTATCACACAAAAAAAGAAAAAGCTGGACCATATCAAAATCACATTGGTTATTTTGGAGGAGTCAGACAAAGGGTATTTGGCGAACAAGGAGCTTATTATTTAACTAAAGTTCCTCTAATTAAATACGATTTGAATCTAGTTTTAACAGGAGGGCAACACTATACGAATTGTCCAGAAGATAAAATTGCAGGTGAGTGGGGTTGTTTATTGCACTTTAAATATTTCTCATCCTTTTCTGGTTATGTTAAAGATCAAGTTGAGAGAAAAGAACATTATAATCAAGGAATGCAATATTTAGAATATGCAAAAGGAATAGATAAAAATCACAATTTAACTCTATATAATCCTAAATATTCTCTTCAATTTAAAAACAGTCAACAATTATTGGATTTAGGAATTATGAAGATTCAGGAAAGTGCAGTTTTTTCTGAATTAAAAGATGATTTTATCTCACATCCAGATAGTATTCTTCTCTATACAGATTGTCCAGAAATATACGGTGCTGCTCAATGGAATCATGCTTTAATTTGTGCTTTAGCAGAAGCTGGATATCATGTTAATTGCGCTCAAAGCAAAGCCTCTCATCATTTAGTTACACATAGGAAACAATTAGGAATTCAACACTTATGGTTAGAAGAAGATAATATCTATCATCCTACTCAACCTGCAAGAGCATTTGTGAACATAACCGAAGCAGGAAATATTTTTGCAAAAGTTAAACCAAAACTGATTATTTTTAGTGATGGTTGTCCTGTTTCTAACTTAGCTGCTAAACAGGTAGCAATTGAACAGAAAATTCCTTTTATAATTATCAATCACTGTGTTTCAGATGATTGGGCTAAACTATTTTCTCCTTACTTAGATCATTTACCCAATATTTATCAACAAGCGAAAACTGTAATTGCTGTTTCTCAAGCAAATTTAAACTTACTACATAAATTATTTAATTTACCAAAAAATAAGGGTCAAGTTATTTATAATGGCAGACCAAAAGAATACTTTACTCAGACAAATTTAGCAACCAGAAATCATTTTCGTCAAAGTTTAAATATTCCTCAAAATGCCATAGTATGTTTCACTGCTGCTCGTTTAGAAGTAATGAAAGGGTATCAATATCAACTGAGTGCTATGGAAATTTTGAAACAAAAAGAAATTTGGTCAAAACTTTACTTTGTTTGGGCAGGAAGTGGCAGTTTAGAGAAGAAAATCATGCCAAAAATCAAGGAATTAGGAATAGAAAATAAAATCAAATTAATAGGCGATCGCTCTGATATTCCTGATTTATTAGATATGGCTGACATTTTTATTTTACCTTCCCAATTTGAAGGAATGCCATTATCTATTATGGAGGCAATGGCAAAGGGAAAACCTGTAATAGCAACTGCGGTTAGTGGTATTCCTGAAGAATTAGGAGATACAGGCAAATTATTATCAGATCCTAAGATTAATGCTCAAGCTACAATTAAAGAATTGGCTGAAACTATTGAAAATTGGGCTAATAATTTTACTTTAGCTACTCAAATTGGTCTAGAATGTAAGCAAAGAGCAGAACAAATGTTTCAGCAAGAAACAATGATTAAATATTATTTAGATTTAATTGACAAGGCAATATAATTAGCTACTTAATCTTTTTATTCCAACAAATTGAAACAAACAAATAATGATAAGTAAAGTTCAAAATGAATTAAAAATTAGACAAAAATAATTTTTCGATTACTTAACCTCTTTTTCGTTAAAATCAAGTTCAACTAAGCATAAATTTATTATCTTTGCCCACTATCGAACAGGTAGCACCTTACTCCCTAACTTACTAAACTGTCATCCAGAGATTTTTGTTGATGGAGAAATTTTTTCTAGCTTTTCTACATCCTACTTTAAAAAAGTTCTATTTCCTGAGACTTATATTAATATTCAATCTCAAAAAACGCCTTGTCATTTTTATGGTTTTGATCTGAAAATCGATCAACTTATTCTCAGCTTATCGAAGTTTCATCGGACACCTCTAAAATTTATAGAGAATTTATGTAGAAATGGTTGGAAAATTATTTACTTAAAACGAAATAATCTTTTGCGAAAAGCTATTTCCGATCTAAGTGCTAATGCTAGAAGACAATGGCATGATACCCCTGAAAATCCTTTGCTAAAAGCTCCAATTAGTATAGATTGCTAAAAATTAATAAAATTTATAGAATGGTGTGAGAAAATGAATAGAAAAGAAGAACAAGTTATTCAAGGACTTTCTTGTTTACATCTAATTTATGAAACTCATCTCTTAAATTCCGAGACACATCAACAAACTATAGATAATATTTTTAGTTATTTAGGCACTTATTCAGTTCCAGTTAAAACAAAAATGAAAAAAATATCTACTCATAATTTAGCTGATGATATTATAAACTATGAAGAAGTTGTTGATTTTATTCAGGCAACAAAATACCATCATTTTTTAGAAAACTAATTCTCGATCTTTCTGCTTCAATTTATAGTGAAGTAATTAATCATGAATCTCAAAATTCGATTAAAAGCTGCCTTAAATTCTTTTCTGAATCCATCAGCAAAAACACCCAAAGTTATTATCCAAGAAAAATCTCCAGAGCCATCATTAGTTTTCAATAATCAACTATTAGCAGGAAAAAATGTTCTGATTACTGGAGCAGGACAAAATATTGGTAAAAGTATTGCCTTGGAAATGGCTAAACAAGGAGCTAATATTTATTTTACAGATATAGTTGAAGAAAAATGCTTAAAACTAGAACAAGAACTAGCCAAATATCAGATAATATGTAAATGGTTTATTTCAGATATATCTAAAACTGAAGATATTGATAATTTACATAATTATTTTATTGAAAATAAGATTAAACTTGATATATTAATTAATAATGTAGGTATCCAATTTAATAAATTTGGCATTAAAAATTTTGAACTAGAAGAAGCAAATAAAGTATTTCAGACTAATATTTTTAAGCCAATGTATTTAACTAAGCTTATTGCTGAAATGATGATTAGGAATCAAATTTTTGGCTCAATTATATTTATAACATCCATACACCAATGTACTGTATTTCGTGAGCTAAGTTATAGTACATCCAAAGCATCTTTAGGAATGATTATAAAAGAATTAGCTATAGATTTAGCTGCACATAGAATCCGTGTTAATGGAATTGCTCCAGGTGTAGTACAAGAAGATAACAAGGGAAATCCTTTGTATTATAAATATACTCCCTTGCATCAAAGTAGCATTAATCCTAAATATATAGGTCGTGCTGTAGTTTATTTAGCTTCAGATTATTTCTCACATTTTACTACAGGAACAGTGATGAAAATTGATGCTGGATTATCCTTGAGAAATTATATGGTAGAGATTCATTTTCCTCAATAATATATAGCAATCCTATTTTATTTGTGTATAAAAATCTTACCCCTTTTAGGGAAGAGGGAACAGCGAACAGGCAGGAGTTTCAGTTTTTTTATTTACTTTTTGATTTGTCACAACCAATTTAGGATTGCTATATCTTTCCTGTCAATTGAGAAGAATAGGATTTTTTTATTTAAGAAATTAGTTAATCAGGAAATTAAAGTATCTAGATTTCGTTAAATTCAGATTGAGATATTTAAGTTAAGGGGTGGAATAATATGCAAGCACTAAAAAAAAAGCTCAAACAATTTGTAAAACAAAAGAAAGAACGATTAGAACTACAATTTAAAGTAGGTTATCTAGAAGCTAAATCAGAACAATTTTTCAGTTTATTTCCCCAAGGAGCCAAAATTAAGCGTGTTGTTACAGGATTTCAATTTACAGAAGGTCCGATTTGGTTTTCTGAAGCAAACTATCTTCTTTTTAGTGATATTCCTGCTAACAAAATTTATCAATTAACTGCAAATGGTAAAGTATCAATTTTTCGGCAATTCAGTAATAATTCTAACGGTTTAACTAGAAATAAACAGGGAAAATTAATTGCTTGTGAACATGGCACAAGGAGGGTAACGCAAACAGAAAAAGATGGTTCAATTACTATTTTAGCTGAACAATTTCAAGGAAAACAACTCAATAGTCCTAATGATGTTGTTGTGAAAAGTGATGGTAAAATTTATTTTACGGATCCTCCTTTTGGCATTAAATCAGAACAACAGGAACAACCTTATCAAGGAGTATATTGTCTCTCAAATGATGGTAAATTAACCCTAGTGGCTAATGATTTTGAGCGTCCCAATGGTTTAGCATTCTCACCTGATGAAAAAAAGCTTTATATTGATGATTCATACCGTCATCATCTCAGAGTTTTTGATGTTCAAGACAATGGAATACTAACTAATGGTAAAATTTTTTATGACATGAAAATCAATAAACCTGGTTGTCCCGATGGAATGAAAGTAGATATTCAAGGAAATATTTATTGTACAGGTGCAGGAGGAATTTGGGTATTTACTCCTCAAGGAAATCATTTAGGAACAATTGTTACTCCAGAAATACCAGCTAATTGTGCTTGGGGTGATGCAGATTTGCAGACTCTTTATATTACTGCACAAACATCAATTTATACAATTAGAGTTAATATTCCTGGAATAACAGTTGGATTATAGGTTGAATTTTTAATTTATAGACAATACAGTGGGGTGGGCAATTTACTTGAAATTATTGAATCAAATAATAAATTTATTTAATTGCCTACCTTAGCATCTATTGATTTTGGTTTTAAAGTATACTTAACTAACATTCTAATTGGTCGAATTAAATAATAAAAAATTGCCGGTAAATTAGATTTTGGCAATAGTACCCAATCAGAAGTAGTTGGAGTTAAAAAGAGGCTTAAAGCATACCAAATTTTATCTTTGAACCTTTCTTTAGTCCATAAATGAAAGGAAAATACTTTAATTTGTTCAGAACGTTCTTGAGAATCAAGAAACAACCAATTTTGAATTTGAGCAACAATTTTTTTGATTTCTATATCTAATTCAATCTTTTCTAAAACTAAATCAGGTAGAGGAGCTTTCAATAAATTATGTGCCAATAAAACCCCTGATAAAACAATACGCATTCCTCCTTTTTTTTCCGCTTGTTCCATAACAAATTGCCAATTTAACTGAGGATAAGCACAGATTAATTCTGCAATATCACAAATTCTTGAAAGCTTATCCCAACAGTCTTTTGTTCCATGCCCACAAAGGAGTAATAAATAATTTTCTGGACTAAGATTAGGGATGCTAGTATTAAGTAATGTGACAGTAGTTAGGTCTTCTTTTAAATAGTCTATACTTAAAGGAAACGCAAAATATTTAGGGATTACTTCCCAGTGTAATTCAATGACAAATTGAGCATTATAATAATCAAATTCATAGGCAGATTCTTTCACAAATTGATGTATTGTTTCTGACTCAAGAAATGCTCCTTCTTCCGTTTCCTCTAATTCAATAACATGGAAACGCATTTTATTACCTTGTTTGACTAGCAAATCTTTCCCTTTGACAATATCTTTTTCAGAAACTAAAAGATCCAAATCACTAAACTGTCTTAAGGAAATATCCCCATAAACACATTGTGCTAAAGGCGGTCCTTTAAAACAAAAAACAGGAATATTATTCTTAGCAAACAAATCAAGTAATTCTAGCAATTCTCTAGTTAAATATAAATTGCGGAGAGCATTTGTACGGAATTTTTTTTGGAGCTGAGTAAGAATTTTTTTGGGTACTGCATCTCGACAAGTATTGTTTATAGTTTGATATAAAATGGGTTTTACTGAGTGAGTTTCGGCTATTTGAATAAGATATTGCCAGTCTATTTTTTGTGTGAGTAAAGTCTTAATTATGTCTGCTGTTTCAGTATCTATATTTTTTCTAGCACAATTAATAATTAACTGAATTTCTGTGGGATAGCTTCCTAATGTTTGAGTTTGATTTTTGTTCAATACTTCTGCTCCTATTTTCCTTTTTTTATCGAATTAATTAGATTTGATTACTATTTTATCTCAAGTTTTAAAAATTTGGTACTATGGTATTTACATTTGAGAGCTAAATAGAGAATTAAATGAAGGAAAAAGGGAAGTTAATTACACCATATTCCATGTAAATATGATATATTAGTTAGATAGATGCCCAAAAATCAAATATCATTCATTCTATTTCCGTGAAAAAATAGTTAAATATTATGAAAAATGTGATACATCCATCTACTTTTTCTATTAACCAATGAACTGTGGAATGTAAGATTCTCTAAACCCACCCCTAACAAAAATGCTTATTTACGGAGAATTAAACAGTCCTACTTGATTTCTAACCCGACTCGTTTTCTTAGAGATAGTATATGAATTTAAACCTAAAATTTCAGCCATGCTCGCTGACTCACGAACAGAAATTACTATTACGGGTTTGTCTGTTCCAGGGAGAAGATGTCTTAAAAGCTTGGCAACAATGGGTAACAACAGTTGATATTGACAACCTTGACTCTGACTCTAATAGCTTACTTCCTTTAGTGTACCGTAACTTATCTACCCACCAGATAAATCATCCTGAAATGGGGAGACTTAAGGGAATTTATCGGAGTAAATTTTACAAAAATCAACTATTAATCCAAAAAATTACCAAAATTTTAAATTCTTTGCAGGATGCAGATATTGAGACAATACTCCTAAATGATGTTGCTATCAATTTACAGTATTATCCACATATTGCTCTCCGTCATATATATAATTTTGACCTGCTTATTAGAACGGAAAATGCCTCGAAAACAATAAATTTTTTAGATCGATTAGGATGGAAATATTCTGAGAATTTACCAATCAGAACTGTTGTAGGTAATGCTGCTATCTTCAAAGATGAATTAGGGTGTCGATTAAGTATTCATTACCCAGTAGCTTTAGATGCTATACAACAGAATGTTGAACATAATTTCTGGCAGGAAGCGGAAATTAATCAAGTAGGAGAAATGTCAACATATTTATTAAACCCTAGTAATCAGTTATTACAAGTTTGTTTACAAGCTTGGCCGTTTAAGCAAGTTTCTACTGCTATCTGGGTAGCAGATGCGATGATGATTCTAAATTCATCAGGAGATAAAATTGACTGGAATCAATTAATCAATCAGGCAAAAAAACGCCAAATTGTTTTGCCAGTGCAAAATACACTTCCCCTATTGGATAAAATACTCGATACTTCACTACCAGAAGCAACTTTACAAGAAATTGAACAACTCCCTATTTCTAAATTAGAGCAGAGAGAATATCAGATAATTAATAGTAAACTATACCCATTTATAGACACTTTTTTGAGCAGATATTATCTATATTCAAGATTAGTTAATAATAGCAATGCACAGTTAAAATTAATAGAATTTACAAGGTATCTGCAAGCAGTATGGGGTTTGGCTAGCTTTTGGCAAGTACCTATCCAAGTAGTTATTAAGGCTATAAGAAAGGCTAAACCAGATATCTTCAAAATCTAGACAATTTATCTGCATAAGCAGTAGGGAATAGTTCTGATATCTGGCGTTTGTAAATTAGGGTATATAGAACCCATTTGGGATCTTTGCATGCGGTACGTGCTTTTCCTAGTTGACCTCAACCAAGGATATCAAAACACATACAATTACGCACCAGAACAAAAACAATCTCTAGCAGAAGCTGCAACGGAGATTCAAGAACTACTAGACAAGCTTTCTGATACCTATAGTGAAACAGAAGCAGAACAAAAAGTAGCTGAAGATTTAGCTAATAAAGCAAAGCAAGACCCATCCTTTAAGGAAAAACTCAAAAGCTGGAGTCAATCTCTACTCAATAAGGGTACTGAAGCTGGTATCGCAGAATTTGCTAAGGAAAGAGTTACACGAGTTATTCCTCTTGCTCTGACTCTTCTTGCTTAACTGGGTCAAATATCAGGACTTATATCATGTCCGGTAGCATCGTTTGTGTATAATAGAGGAGGAAGAAAAATAATTGCCCGGAGCGATATTGCTACGCAACGCTACCGCGATCGCTACTCTTCAAGCACTTGACAAATCATCAGTAGGC
>NZ_JAAHGB010000169.1:0-1736 GCF_010672695.1 Okeania sp. SIO1H4 | reverse complement strand
GGGCATTTTGACTTGTCCCCAAAGAATATATCTTTGGTCAGCTAAGAAGAAACGGAGCAACACGGATTTATCCTGTTGCGTAGTATCTGCTTAGAATCCCCGTGACTTAAGTCCGGGGAGTAGTCAAAACATTATCAAAGTATCTAATCCGATAACAGTGATGTTATCAGATTATTATCAGGACTTACGCAAATTGATTTTTAAACCACTATCTGTAGGGGCGAATGGTATTCGCCGTCGCTATATGTATAGTCTCTGCGTAAGTCCCGATTGATTATATTAGAGATTAAATTTTAATATCCTATTGAGCTTCAGGGTCAATGTCTACTCTTGGTAGTCCTAGGCTATAGTTATTGACACGACTACCAAGATTATAGCTAATTTGACCTGATTGTAATAGCGATCGCACAAAATGCTCTAAATCGGAACCTATACGACGTAGGTTGTATTCAGTTAAATCTTCCCCACTACAAGATTCTACCAGATCGTCAAACTTTCTGTAAATCTGCTGCACGGCAGTATCATTCCAGTTAAGTTCGTTATCGGGGTCGATATCGAGAGTTAATGCCTTGTCATCAGGAACAAGTTCATTGTCTTCTATAATTCCGGCAAAGATACGAATATGTCTAGTTGTTGACTTTAATGACATGAGTAGTTTTCTCTCTGTGACTTTTTGTTAAATTCTATCGTAAGTATTGAATTATCAAATTACTTAACTTTATGGGTTAAAAAATTCTCACGGAAAAATATTCAGATAATTTACGCTAAAACACTATATAATTAGGATTAAAACTATAGTCCTACGCTATATTTAGTGTTTCTGACTAAAAAATTTGTAACAACATTTCTGAATAGTAATGCTATGTTTGATTACTGTCTGCTTCATAAAACCGACATAAAACGTCTCTCTTGGTGCGCGTTCCCTTGCGTCTGACGCCGACGCGGGGTCGCACCGCATAATGAGTGACATTTTAATGTTTACTTCCTGCTTCCACCGGAACTGTCGGCAGCACTCCGTCCACAGGCATCAACGGTCAAGCCGACCGCATCTCTCCATCTCCCTATCTCCCTATCTCCCTATCTCCCTATCTCCCCATCTCCCCATCTCCCCATGAGTTAAAGATAAATAGCAAACTTTTTGAGATTTGGTATAACATTAACAGGACTTACGCAAATTGACCTTTAAAGCACCATCTGTAGGGGCGAATGGCATTCGCCCTAGCTATATGTAGAGTCCCTGCTTCATTAATTGATAATGGATAATGGATAATTGATAATTACCTCTGGTTAAAACCGTCCTTGATTGAATATCAGGAGATATTATTTCTTTTCTTGGTCGATTGGATATGGCTCCGAGACCTCGCCATCCCACCCAACGGGGAAGCTGCGAAGATCGACCGCTGTCTTGGTCGATTGGATATGGCTCCGGGACCTCGCCATCCCTCGACCGCTTTTTTCCCCTATCCAAGGGGAGGCTTCAAGGCGCGAATTATTTAATTATTAATTATTAATTATTAATTATTAATTATTAATTATTCGGTAAGTCCTGATTAAGTTCGCTGAATTCGGTATGAAAAAATGTTCCATCACAAGCGCCATTGCCAAATCTTTCAAGATATCCCCCTCCTGGGAGGGGTTAGGGGTGGGTCTCCATCTCCCCATCTCCCCATCTCCCCATCTCCCCATCTCCCCATCTCCCCATCTCCCCATCTCCCCATCTCCCCATCTCCCCATCT
>NZ_JAAHGB010000168.1:0-1803 GCF_010672695.1 Okeania sp. SIO1H4 | reverse complement strand
TTTGACACTCTGCGGTCTAAAGACGCGCAGATTCTTAATTCGTCCAGAAATGAACTCTTAAAGGCGTTGTCAAAGCGCCTCTACTTAGTTGGCTCAAGTCAAGACCAAGCTTTCCAGATACTTTTCTGAGAATATTTGCTGCACCGTTGCAGTCAGCATTAATTAAATAACCCGCAGCAGATTGATATAAACCTCGTTTAATACGTTTTCCAGAGGGTTCCCAGTTATCGGGTTTTTCACCATAGATTGGGAGAAAATCATCATCTAAAAACGATGCTTGCGAGGTATAAGATTCCTCTGTTTCTACAAATTGCACCCCATATAAATTGCCAAGTTGTTCTATTCTTTCTTTGAGTCTGGCAGTAGGAATTTGTACAAACTTTTGATTAGTTTTAGCTCCTAATTCAATTGATTGTTTTTGACCTTTATTCCAACCAAAAACCACTGTACCAATTCCATGCTTAAGACAGTGATTAATAACTAATCGCGCTGCGAGTGTTAACAGCATCCCGCATCTGTCGATTACGTTTCTCAGTCATGCGAGCTAATCTTTGAGACCAAAATCCTTGGGGTTGATTTTCTTTAATTGTGGCAATTTGCTTATTGTACCACTGATTTTTTGACTTGAGATGTTTCCCATCAATAATAAAGCTATCTCCTTGGGTATCTACACAAGTTAACCAGTTGTCTAAACCGTGGTCAATGGAAAGTGCTTGACCAGCATCTAACTTAACTGCCACAGGCGTTTTCATCTCATAGACAAACTCGGTATAAAAGCAACCGTGACGGGGAAGAATCCTAATTTCTTTAATTGAGTCCCAATCTAAGTTACTTACCATCGGAATGTAAAATGCCTCTAATCCAAACCATGCTTTAACCTTGCGTCCTAATGGAACTCTAATTCCTTCGTTCGTGAATTTTAACCATCTTTTAGGATAAGAAACTGTAAATAAACCAGGTTTTCGATAGTTAGGCGGCTTGGGTTTATTGGCTAATTCACCTTTACCAAACAGCTTTAGTAGCTGTCTGAAACTGCTGAAAGATTCAACAACACCATTGCATATTTGTTGGGCACTAGAGGCATACATTGCGTTAAAATGTCGGTTCCATTTCATCTGCTCGCAAAGTTCACTTTTGGAGACAAATCTATTTTCTTTAAACCAAACTTGTCGAGCATAATAAACAGAACAATTGAACACTTTATTGGCCTCGCCGCACAAGTATTCTAATATGGCCCGTAGTTCTTGATCTGGATGCAATAAAACTTGCTGGCATCCTAGATTTTTTACTTTTTTCTTAGTTTTTTTACTCATGCTTCTATGATCATCAATATGTCGATAAGCGTCAATCTATCAACATGAAGAACCAACAAAAAATATACCGACATGGCAACCATTCGGTAGGTTTGGCCCACGTCCATTTAGTCTGGATTCCCAAGAGGCGCAAGAAAGTTTTAGTGGGCCAAGTAAAAATAAGATTGGCAGCTATCTTATCGGAAGTTGCCACAGAAAAAGGTTGGTTAATTAAAGGATTGGAAATAGCGCCAGACCACGTTCATGTATTGGTAGAGCATGGGTCCGACCTAGCAATTCATAAAATAGTCAAAGCTTTAAAAGGTAGGTCATCGAGACTGTTGCGACTGGAGTTTCCTCAGCTATGCAAACTGCCTAGTTTATGGACTCACAGCTATTTTTATGACACTACGGGGAAGGTCAGCACCGCTAAGATTTTGGAATACATTAATGACCCTGATCACGGCGGTTGAAACCGCCGCTCGTTTTTCCGCCCCGAACTAAAGTTACG
>NZ_JAAHGB010000167.1:0-1898 GCF_010672695.1 Okeania sp. SIO1H4 | reverse complement strand
CTACAGGAAATGATGGTTTTTTCTTGCGAGGGTAGCCTTCTTCCCTCTTCCCTCTTTCTTCTTCCTTCTTCCTTCTTCCTTCTTCCTTACCTTTGCTATACAAGACCGATGCTACCGGACATGATATTAATAATTAGAGTTGTCGCTAAATAAAGGGAAAAAATCACTCTAACCTAGACAGAGCAATAATTCCCAGCAGTTTTGCCTTCCAATAGCTACAATCCTTACAGAACAAGGTTTTTGGGGGTTTTTAAGTTATAAAGCGACAAGTCTATTGATTGTGATGTTATTGAACCAAATTTAATATTATCAGGATGTTAGGTATGAGGTACGAAAAACTAGGACTTGAGATTGCTTTCCGTTCCGGAATGCTCCGCAAACCCTATGGGTCGCAATGACGGAAATACGTTCAGGTGCGTAAGTCCTATTAGTATAAGTCAAACATCTGCCGCCTTTTTTGCTTCTTCTAACCAACGATCAAACAACTCTTGATTATTTTCAACCCACTCCTTAGCATGGCGACGAATATCCTCTGGAGAATCTTCACCCTCTTTAATATATAGACTTTCAACATTCATATCCTCAGCAGGAATTTGAACCAGTTCAAACCAACGTTTGGCAACTGGGTTAGCTGCTAAAAATTCTTTGTTAGCAAAAATTCGCAGGCGATCAACAGCAAATCCAAGATTTTTACCTTCTATAGTGGTGTCTTTTACTGTTATATTTTTCTGGGATTCTGGAAGAGAGGTAAAGGGAACTTCCAACCAAATTATATCTTTGTCTGGTTTTAAAACTGTAGATACCCAGTGAGGATTATAAGCATAGTAGAGAAGACTTTTCCCTTGCTGGTAGCGACTAATAACATCTGCAAGCAAAATAATGTATTGTCCTCTATTGTGTTCAACTGTATCTTCTAGTCCATAAGCTTTGATATGATGATCGATTATTCGTTCACAAAACCAACCAGGATTACAACCAACTAAATTAGCTTTACCATTACCATCCGAATCAAATAGTTGAGCAATTTTCGGGTCTTTAAGTTGTCCAAGATTAGTAATTTTATATTTATCGGCAGTTTTTTTATCGATTTGATAACCTTGTATCAAATCAGGAGTCAGAACTCCAACTCGCTCTAACTTTTTTTCACCCCCAGCATTATTAAAATATTCTTGGTGTGCTTTTTCAGCACCGATAACACTATAATCTAGGTCACTATTAGCAACAGACAAATAAATAGCAGGGTAATCAATTTCTTTCGGTTTTTCAATCTGATAACCAAGTTTTTCCAGACCAATATTCACAATTTCTGTTTGGAAATGTTCTTCAACCCAATTACTATGGGCAGCACGAACTCTAGTTTTTTTTACAGACGAATTTGATTGACAGGCAATTAAACCTATCAACAAAATTGTCAAAGTCATTCCTAAAGCAAATTTTCTGAACTTTTGTTTCATTAAACAGTTCTAATTAACTTATAATAAAGATTATTTAGGTAGACTATATCCTCAAACATTTGATTATCCAAAAACTTTATAAAAGCTTAAGTATTCTATATTTTCATAGGCAAAAATTATGCACTAAATTACAATCTAATACTAGAGCGTTAATCAAACAAATGAAAATTATTTGTTATCAATAATTCGCAGGCGATCGCTAATTATTTTGAGATATGAAAAAATACTCTGGAGCTGAGTTTAGAGGTAGGAAGCAAGAGGCATTATCAATTACCAGTTATTAGTTATCAGTACCGCTCTAATTATTTCGAGATATGATATCATGTCCGGTAGCATCGGTCTTGTATAGCAAAGGTAAGGAAGAAGGAAGAAGGAAGAAGGAAGAAGAAAGAGGGAAGAGGGAAGAAGGCTACCCTCGCAAGAAAAAACCATCATTTCCTGTAG
>NZ_JAAHGB010000166.1:0-1984 GCF_010672695.1 Okeania sp. SIO1H4 | reverse complement strand
ATGAACTACCCCGCCGTGTAGACGGACGGGGTTTCTAAGTCCCCGTCAACAAAGTCCGCACTTTGAGATTTTGAGCGCTTCATTTGCCCCAGTTGCCTCATCGAGCCTGTATGTTTACGGGTCGAATCAGTAGAGCTTGAGCATCGACGATTAACGAGGCCAGTTCCTAACCCCGGTTGCCGATCTGCAGCAACATTCCACATCACCATGACCGAGCCTTGGTCTCTTGGCACCTCAAAACCACAATCATCACAAACATGGTAACGATTACTCAACTGTGCCCATTCTTTATGAACTGTTCCACAGCTAGGGCATCTCTGAGAAGGCTTGACTCTCCTGGTGTCAATGGTTATATGCAAACCACCTTTACCTAAAATTTTATACAACACCATCTGATTTAATGTTCCAAAGCCAACATCAAGCAGAGAACGGTTGAGACCTGCTTTTTGCTTTGAGCGTTTACCTGTCTTGGCTTTTCGGGTCATGCCTTTAACATTTAATTTTTCAGTAACTACGATGTCATAACAACTAGCAATATCTGTAGTTACTTTATGCTGCCAATCTTGTCTTACGGCTGATTGTTTGGCCTTGAGCTTAGAGATTTTTCTCTTCGCTTTTTTCCATCTACTTGATGCTTTTTGCTTACCTTTAATTGGTCCTTGCTTTCTTTTGAGTTGACGTGAAGCTTGCTGAATTTTTGGGGCAAACTCCCTGTCAAATCTAGGATTACTAATTTCGTCAAAACCATAGCCATCATCACAAGTCAAAGCTGTTTGAGTACCAAGGTCAAAAGCCACCATTGACTCATAATCTAAGGGAGATTTACTGCCAAACAACGGTAATGGTTCCGAGGTCTTGATACTAAATGAAACATACCACTCATCTTTATGAGGACGATAAACAATCGTACAAGTAGTAGGTTTTCCCCAATACTTAAACCTACCCCGCATCCTGAGTCTCATACCCAAGTCATTAAGTGTCACCCATCCACAGTTAACAGAATATTTTTGGCACTTTTCAATTTGCACCTTAAAACCTTGACGACCATCTGGGTAAGTCCAACCGGAGTAATTCCTAATTGACTTAAACTTTGGGCGTTTCCTGATTCCTTTAAAAAAAGCATTATAAGCTAAGTCAACACGCTTGACTGTTGCTTGCAATGAACTTAAATTAAGCTGTTGATAATCGGACCACTGCTGTCTAAAACCTGGTAATGCGTTTTGCTGAGTGAAATAGTCTACATTTGAGCGATTTTTTCTCCACTCAAAACGCCTATGAGCGACACAAGCGTTATACAAAAGCTGGTGTAGTTTTCTGACTAAAAATAGTTTTTCTTTCTGTACTTTTGTCGGATACAGTCGAAAAGTCAATCTTCTATTGGCCATAGAACTATCACCTCTAGATAAAGTTTGAGTCGATATAATTATCTTAACACCAAAAATAAAAATGAGTAGAAATTATGGAAAAAGAATTAAACCGTGGTTCTCATGTAGTCTATGACATTCACCTGCATATATGTTTCGTGACTCAATATAGAAAAAAAGTATTGACTACAAACATGATTAAAGATATGAGGGAAATCATAGAAAAAGTTTTAACTGCTAAACGCTGTTCCTTAGAAGAGTTTGAAGGTGAGCCAGACCATGTACACATATTGATTCAGCTACATCCAGACAATAATATTTCCCAGTTAATATCATCTCTAAAGTCTGCTACCAGCAGAATTATTAGACGAAAATATGCTCAAGAAATCAACCAATTTTACTGGGGAAAAGCTAAATTATGGCATGACTCAAAATGTATAGTTTCCTGTGGTGGCGCACCCTTGGAAATAGTCAAAGATTACATCAAAAATCAGTCGGGAGGTAGACAAACATCTTGATCGAAGCGGATCAACATTTATTTATGTAAGGGGGTGCTTTCCGCCCCACCCTGTGGAGGAGTGGGGAAACCAGCACCCCCTTACCAACCCCCTTATGGTTGT
>NZ_JAAHGB010000165.1:0-2066 GCF_010672695.1 Okeania sp. SIO1H4 | reverse complement strand
ATAGACGTAGACCTATCCTGAAATCCCGCTTCCTACGCTAAAACGGCGTAGTAAGGGTTTGAGGACTTTTTTAGTTATGTTAATTGACAAAGACTTAAATGTAAGTATAGAGTGTAGAGATGCGGTTAGCTTGACCGTTAATGCCTGTGGATGAGTAACCGCCGACGGCCTCAGCAGAAGCAGGAAGTAAACATCAATTTGTTACGTTATGTGACGCTTTGTATCAGTTTTATGAAGCAGATATCAAGACTTACGCAAAACCATCACATCTAGTAGGGGCGTTAACGATAGTTATGCGAAGCATAACTATCGTTAACGCCCCTACAAATGGTGTATAATTTCCTTTTTTGCGTAAGTCCTGGAGATATCAGGACTTACGCAGGGACTCTACATATAGAAAGGGCGAATACCATTCTCCCTAGCTATTTGAAAAGTTTATCCATAGATTAGGAGAAAATTATGCGGAATTTTAAGAAGAAAATAGTTACTGATGAAACTATGCGCCCTGTAGCAGTTTTGATTGACTATCAAGACTGGCAAGAAATTGAAAAGTTATTGGCTGCTTGTGAGTTAAAAGTGGAAGAACAAAAGGTAGATTTGGCTGAGTATGCAGGCACAATAAAATTAAGTATAGACCCTTTGGAATATCAACAACAAATTAGGGATGAATGGTAGTGACAGAAAATTTAATTGTGCTAAATACAAAACCACATTTGTATTATTTAGGCGGGCGGTTAGTTAACCCTCTACCTGGTGGTAGATATTTTATTTCTATAATTACTGAAATAGAGTTACTCTCTTATCCCAGTTTGACTCCAGTTGAGGAAATACAAATTCGTAATTTTTTGGCTCAAATAACAATAGTTGGTATTGAGAGTCAAATTAAAGATTTAGCGATCGCTTTACGGAAAAGTTACAGGTTGAAACTTCCTGATGCTATTGTGGCAGCAACAGCACAGTTATTGAATGCCAAGTTATTGACAAATGATGCTAAACTGATAAATTTATTAGAGATTAAAACTGAGTCTGTACAAATTTTATGATTGAATAGCTAGACAAGGATGATACTCATGTCTAGCCTTTTGGAGAAGCTGAGTAATTTTCTAACCACAAGTAATACGAATTAGTATTACTTATCTAACTTCTACTCGTCAAATCCTTTTGTCGGTAATTATTTCAGGTAAAATCAGGCATTAAATAAAAATTATCTGGCCAAAATGCCTGATTTGAAGTTAAAATTATCCTGATTTGAAGTTAAAATTATTCCGTAATTAAGTATATCATCTGTTGGAAAATGCGAAGGATGCTGTGTTTGAACTTACTGATGCAGCAATATTAAGCCCTAGTCCTAATTCTCTAGCAGAATTATCTTTGTCACCAGTATTTCGCCGACGATGGCATAGTGTTTACGAAACTCTAGAAGATTTTTATCCATCACGATACAAATTGATGGAAGTTTATATCAAACAGATAACATTGAATCAAAGACCATTATTAGTAGGAGACCATAGTGGTTGGTTGCGACCAGACGCAGTTACCCTTCAAGAAAGAACTTATGAACATACTCCAGGTAGAATAAGAGTCAATCAACCAATAGGGGTAGTTTTTGGATACAGTACTTTGGCTTACATTCCAGAAGAAAAGGGTAGTTGGGCATTACCTTTAGTTCACCAGAGAATAAATGGTGAAATCCAATCTAGGGGTTGTGTTGCTAGGAGAATATGACCCCGGAAATGACGCTCGACAAAATAACTAATTTTAGTGCGGGTGTCGGGGGTGAATTCATTGAGACCGTCGATACAAATTTCTAGGGCATTATTGTAGATGAGATTTTCTAGGAATTTGCGGTCTGTTTGAGAAATGGGGATTTTTGTTTTGATGGAATCAGCATGAGTAGATTTGGCATCTTTTAAATTTTCGTAGTGGGTTGTGAGGAGGTTAATAGACTTGTCGCTTTATAAGGTAAAGTAAAGTTAATAGGGTGTTTGAGATGGGACAATGTTAGATCTGAATCGGGTGCTAAAAGAAGACCGCCTCAGTGCGGGCATTGACTGGACTAAACCGTA
>NZ_JAAHGB010000164.1:0-2196 GCF_010672695.1 Okeania sp. SIO1H4 | reverse complement strand
CAGGGGTTTTCAGAGGATGATTAACCAGATTCAGATTCATGGTCATACTGACTCAAGGATCCAACTCAATGCCGATCATTTTTAGCTTGGCTATTGACCATTTATTTTACGATCGCGATCACACTTCTGAGTATTCTATCTCAGGAAGAAGGCATTGCTTCTACTGGTCACTTATTTCTGCCATCCTGCACTAGTCATTTATTTATGGGTAGTGATGGGGGTTCCCAAACAAAATTAGCCAGTTTATTTGAAGAGTGGGTAAAAGGTTTATTTTCCATTCCCCTATCACTACCTTGGACAAGATTTGGAAAATCACTGCGTTGTCGGCAAAAATTACTCCAATACATTGAAGAAATAGTTTTGCAACGACAGCAACAACAAAACTTGGGTGAGGATGCCTTGGGAATACTCTTGCAAGCGCGGGATGAAGATGGAAATGCTTTACCTTTAGATGAATTGAAAGACCAAATATTGTTATTGCTGTTTGCTGGTCACGAGACATTAACTTCAGCGATCGCCTCTTTCTGTCTATTAGTAACTCAAAACCCAAATGTACTTACTCGCGCTCGTGAAGAACAAAAACAATTTTCTGCTCTATAAAACCGATACAAAGCGTCACATAACGTTACAATTTGATGTTTACTTCCTGCTTCTACTGAGACCGTCGGCGGTTACTCATCCACAGGCATTCACGGTCGAGCCGACCGCATCTCTCAAATTAATACTGGCGTTTAAATCTCTATCTATTGACCTACCACATTCTGGGCAATCATAAGTTCTCAGGTGCAAAGGCATATCCTGAACATGACCACAGTTAGAGCAAGTCTTTGACGATGGGAAAAATCTGTCCACTATTACTAGCTCAGAGCCATACCATTGACACTTATATTCTAGCTGTCGTCTAAATTCATAAAATCCTTGGTCTGCTATAGACTTTGCTAGCCTATGATTGCGCAACATTCCACTTACATTCAAATCTTCTATGACAACACTGCCGTGGTTCTTGGCTAAGTATGTTGTCAATTTATGAAGTGCGTCTTTACGGATATTTGCTACTTTTCCATGCAGTCTAGCTATCTTCAATTGTGCTTTTTTCCAGTTAATTGGACTTTGGACAAAAAGAAAAAGTGGTTAGCGTAAGTATTACACTAACTAATCGGTGATTGTATTAGAAATCAAATCTGGAATTATCTTCGTTTCTCACATTATTTATCATCCTGAAGATCATAGGATGGGTCTGGTTCAATTTCTCCACCAAAACAAATATCTAAATAACTTTCTTGAAGGGAATGAACAACTCTCTCCAACTCATCAATAAGATTCCTTCGAGTCATTTTTTCAACTGCATCAATATGAGCTTCACTTCCCCCTTTTCCTAAATACTTATATTTAGTTTTTTTCTGACTATCAGTAGCCATAGGAAAAATCGGTGAAGTAGATTGTAATTTATAATAATAGTACAGTTTCTGATTTCTATTGACTTGATAACGAATGATATGACAATCACGAGGAATCACCTCTCCTTCTCGTTCAATTTTCTTAATTTTCTGCTTCATCTTACGGATTAAACTCTGAATTTGTTTCCCTCTAATGGCTGCTGATTGAGTGGTGTGCTTGGATATTGGTGTAGACATAAGACTGAATAGTTAAGAAAGCATCTAGGTTAGCGTAAAATATACACTAATATTCAGAGGTGTATTATTCACAACCATGAAAAATCAAGAAAACAGTCAGTCCATCAAGGAGTTCTTATACTGGAGGGAAAACTTATATCATGGAGTTAATGCTAGAAAAGAAACTGTCACAGAATTAGTAGATGCCCTCTCATCAAACCAAATCGCAAGTTCGGTAGTAGAATTGTCTGAACATCCTTTATTTCGACGAGATTATAACAGTTTATATAAAGGAATTCAAGAATTTTTACCCGCTCAAAATGATCATAATTACTCACAACAAGTTAATTACTTATTAGAGGCTGCATCTCAAACAATTCCTACTCCAGTTTCCCGACATTTTCATTTATTTGGAATTGATACAACTCCTTGTCCCCGTCCTTTTTCAGCTACATTAGCAGACAAAACCTTTATCCATTATCCTAATCCAATTAAAGGAAATAAACCCATTAGTATTGGCCATTCATATTCAGTTATATGTGCTTTACCAGAGGGAATAGCAACAGGTAATGTACCTTGGGCT